>NZ_SOGU01000069.1:0-34448 GCF_004403275.1 Cryobacterium sp. TMT4-10 | reverse complement strand
AGCGCCGCAGCGCCGGCCGCCGCGACACCGGCCGCCGAGCCGGCCTCGAGCACGTCCTCCGTCCCGGTCGTGGGCGGGCAGCGCACCGCGCGCACCACGTCCAGCGCCCCCAAGCCGGTCCCCGTGCCGGCCGACGCTCCGCTCAGCGCCCCGCAGCCCGTCGTGGCCGCCGAGGCCGTGGATGTCGTCACTCCCCTGCGCGGCATGTCCAAGAGCCTGGCCGCGAACATGGCGACCAGCCTGACGGTACCGACGGCCACGAGCGTGCGCACCATCCCGGCGAAGCTCCTGATCGACAACCGCATCGTGATGAACAACCACATGCGCCGGTCCCGCGGCGGCAAGGTCTCGTTCACGCACCTGATCGGCTGGGCCCTGATCCAGGCGCTCAAAACGTTCCCCAGCCAGAACGTCTATTACAACGAGATCGACGGCAAGCCCTCGGTCATCGCCCCGGCCCACGTCGGCCTCGGCATCGCGATCGACCTGCCCAAGCCCGACGGCACCCGGTCGCTCATGGTCCCGGCCCTCAAGCGCGCGGACACGATGACGTTCGGCGAGTACCTGGCTTCTTACGAGGACCTCGTCACCCGGGCCCGCAAGAACAAGCTAACGGCGGATGACTTCTCCGGCGCCACGGTCTCCCTGACCAACCCGGGCGGAATCGGCACCGTGCACTCGGTGCCGCGCCTGATGAAGGGCCAGGGCTGCATCATCGGCGCCGGCGCGCTCGACTACCCGGCCGAGTTCCAGGGCTCCAGCGTCAAGACCCTCACCGGTCTCGCCATCTCCAAGACCATCACGCTGACCAGCACCTACGACCACCGGGTGATCCAGGGCGCCGGCTCGGGCGAGTTCCTCAAGATCGTGCACGAGCTCCTGATCGGCCAGCACCACTTCTACGAGGACATCTTCGCCGCGCTGCGCATCCCGTACGACCCCATCCACTGGGCGCCGGACATCAGCGTCGACCTGGCCAGTGCCGTCGACAAGACCGCCCGCGTGCAGGAACTGATCAACGCGTACCGCGTGCGCGGCCACCTGATGGCCGACATCGACCCGCTCGAGTACACGCAGCGCACCCACCCTGACCTCGACATCTCGAACCACGGCCTGACCTTCTGGGACCTGGACCGCGAGTTCGTCACCGGCGGGTTCGGCAGCAAGCGCCTGATGCTCCTCCGCGACATCCTCGGCGTGCTCCGCGACTCGTACTGCCGCACCACGGGCATCGAGTACATGCATATCCAGGACCCTGCCCAGCGCAAGTGGATGCAGGAAAAGATGGAGAAGTCGTACGTCAAGCCGACGCACGACGAGCAGATGCGCATCCTGGGCAAGCTCAACGAGGCCGAGGCCTTCGAGACCTTCCTGCAGACCAAGTACGTCGGCCAGAAGCGGTTCAGCCTCGAGGGCGGCGAGTCCACCATCGCGCTGCTCGACTCCGTCCTGCAGGGCGCTGCGGATGCCGGCCTCGACGAGGTCTGCATCGGCATGGCCCACCGCGGCCGCCTGAACGTGCTGACCAACATCGCCGGCAAGACCTACGGCCAGATCTTCCGTGAGTTCGAGGGCACGCAGGACCCGCGCACCGTTCAGGGCTCGGGCGACGTCAAGTACCACCTCGGCACGGAGGGCGTGTTCCGCGCCGCCAACGGCGACGAGATCCCGGTCTACCTGGCCGCGAACCCGTCCCACCTGGAGGCCGTCGACGGCGTGCTCGAAGGCATCGTGCGGGCCAAGCAGGACCGCAAGCCGATCGGCACGTTCTCCACGCTCCCCGTCCTCGTCCACGGCGATGCCGCCATGGCCGGCCAGGGGATCGTGCTGGAGACCCTGCAGATGTCCCAGCTGCGCGGCTTCCGCACCGGCGGCACCATCCACCTCGTCGTCAACAACCAGGTCGGCTTCACCACCCTGCCCGGCGACGGACGAACCTCGGTCTACTCGACCGACGTCGCCAAGACCATCCAGGCGCCCATCTTCCACGTCAACGGGGATGACCCGGAAGCCGTGGTGCGGGTCGCCGAGCTCGCCCTGGCCTACCGCCAGGAGTTCAAGCGCGATGTGGTCATCGACCTGGTCTGCTACCGCCGCCGCGGCCACAACGAGGGCGACGACCCGTCGATGACGCAGCCGCTGATGTACAACCTGATCGAGGCCAAGCGCTCGGTCCGGAAGCTGTACACGGAGGCCCTCGTCGGACGTGGCGACATCACCCAGGAAGAGTACGAGGCCGCCCACGCCGACTTCCAGGACCGCCTCGAGCGCGCATTCATGGAGACGCACGCCGCGCAGTCCTCGTCGATCCCGATCGTCGGCGCCGGCGCCTCGCACGGCCTGGGCGGCAGCCCGGCGCAGGACGAGGCGGTCGGCGAACCGGCCACGACCGGAGTCCCGGAAGCGGTCGTCCACCTGATCGGTGACGCCTTCATGAACAAGCCCGCCGGCTTCACCGTGCACAATAAGCTGCAGCAGCTGATGCAGAAGCGCCAGGACATGAGCCGGGGCGGCAACATCGACTGGAGCTTCGGCGAACTACTCGCCCTCGGCTCCCTGCTGGTCGAGCGCACCCCGGTGCGCTTCGCCGGCCAGGATGCCCGCCGTGGCACGTTCGTGCAGCGCCACGCGGTGCTCCACGACCGCGTCAACGGCCAGGAATGGCTGCCGCTGGCCAACCTCAGCGAAGACCAAGCCCGGTTCTGGATCTACGACTCGCTGCTCAGCGAATACGCGGCCATGGGCTTCGAGTACGGCTACTCGGTGGAACGCGCCGACGCCCTCGTGCTCTGGGAGGCGCAGTTCGGCGACTTCGCCAACGGTGCGCAGACGGTCATCGACGAGTTCGTGTCCTCCGCCGAGCAGAAGTGGGGCCAGCGGTCATCCGTCGTGCTGCTGCTGCCGCACGGCTACGAGGGCCAGGGCCCCGACCACTCCTCCGCCCGGATCGAGCGCTACCTGCAGCTGTGCGCGGAAGACAACATGACCGTCGCCCGCCCGTCGACGCCGGCCTCGTACTTCCACCTGCTGCGCCGCCAGGCGTACATGCGTCCGCGGCGCCCGCTGATCGTGTTCACCCCGAAGTCGATGCTGCGCCTGCGCGGAGCGACCAGCCCGGTGGCCGATTTCACCACCGGCAGATTCGAACCGGTCATCGACGACGCCCGGATCACCGACCGGTCCCAGGTCAAGCGGGTGCTGTTCATGGCCGGCAAGCTGTATTACGACCTGCTCGCCGAACTCGACAAGAACCCGAACCCCGAGATCGCCCTGGTGCGGATGGAGCAGTACTACCCGCTGCCCGCATTCGAACTCAAGCAGATCGCGGACCAGTACCCGAATGCCGAACTGGCCTGGGTGCAGGACGAACCGGAGAATCAGGGAGCCTGGCCGTTCTTCTACCTGGAGACGAACAAGCTGGGCCCGCGGCCCGTGACTCTCTTCTCCCGCGCCGCCTCGGCGTCGCCGGCAGCCGGATCGGCCAAGCGGCACGCGGCGGAGCAGGCCGACCTGCTGAGCCGGGCGCTCACCGTCTAGCCCGCTCACCGTCTAGCCTGCTCACCGTCAGGCCCGAGAACGCTCGAGACGGAGGGACCGCACCGATTGGTGCGGTCCCTCCGTCGTTCAATCGATGTTGTCCGCGTGGGCCGCGGGTCCTAGGCTGGCCACAACACCACCGACGAGGAGATCCGGCATGCCGACCCGAGACACAACCCGAACCGGCGAACCCTGCTGGGCTGACCTGATGACCTCCGACCCGGCCCGGGCGCGGGAGTTCTACACCCGCCTCTTCGGCTGGACCGCGAGCGATTCCGGCGAGGAGTACGGCGGCTACGTCACCTTCCGCCTGGGCGACGCCGACGTGGCCGGCATGATGGGCCAGGACGCGGATTCGGACCGGCCTGACGCCTGGACCACCTATCTGGCCGTGACGGATGCCGACGCCACCGTCGCCGCCGCCCGGGACGCCGGCGCCCAGGTGCTGGCCGAACCGATGACCATGGGTGACATGGGACGGATGGCCACCCTGCTCGACCCGTCCGGCGCCGCCGTCGGGCTGTGGCAGCCGATCGAGTTCACCGGTTTCGGCAGGATCGAGGAAGCGGGAACCCCGGTTTGGCACGAGCTGAACACCACCAACTACGCCGCCGCCCTGCGGTTCTACGAGAGCGTCTTCGGCTGGACGCCCGTCTCGCTCAGCGACACAGACGAATTCCGGTACAGCACCGTCGGACCCGACGGGAACCAGGTCACCGGGATCTTCGACGCGTCCGCCCACCTGCCGCACGAGGTGCCGTCGCACTGGCAGCTCTACCTGGGCGTGACCGATGTCAAGGCCGCCGCCCGCCGGGTCGACGAGTTGGGCGGCACCGTGCTGCACGACCCCTGGGAGTCCGAATTCGGCACTTTCGCCCGGGTCGCGGACCCGACCGGCGCCGTGTTCGTGCTCGGCTCCGTCGATCGGCCCTCGGTCGACCAGCAGAACGTCGACTGACCGCCGACTCGGGTCCCGGGGTCAGCCCGGGATCGGTCCGGGCTCAGTGCCCGGACTGGATGGTGCGCAGTTTCAGCAGCACCTGGTCGCGCAGGTCCTCGGGGGCCATCTCGCGGCAGGCGCGCTGCACGGCCTCGGTCAGCGTACGGCCGACCAGGTGCTCGTCGTTGCAGTCCGCGCAGTGCGCGAGGTGTTCCCGGATGTCGGAGGCGTCCGCTCCGCAGAGTTCGTTGTGCAGGTATTCCTCGAGTTCGGCCTTGGCCTTCTCGCATCCACAGTCGGTCATGCTGGTGTGCTCCTGTTGTGAGTCTGGCCCGTCCCCGCAGTGCCCAGCCCGCGCTCCTGGGCGTAGCCGGCCAGCAGGTCGCGAAGGAGTCGTCGGCCACGATGCAGGCGGCTCATCACGGTGCCAATGGGTGTTTTCATGATTTCGGCGATCTCCTGGTACGAGAATCCCTCGACGTCGGCGAAGTAGACGGCCAGCCGGAAGTCTTCCGGGATGGACTGCAGCGCGTCCTTGACGGCGCTGTCCGGGAGGTGGTCGATGGCCTCGGCCTCGGCCGACCGGTTCGACATGGCCGTGCGCGACTCCGCGCCGCCGAGCTGCCAGTCCTCGAGGTCGTCGATGGTCCCCTGGAACGGCTCGCGCTGCTTCTTGCGGTAGGTGTTGATGAAGGTGTTGGTCAGGATCCGGTATAACCACGCCTTCAGGTTGGTGCCCTGTTCGAACTGGGCGAAGGCGGCGAAGGCCTTCACGAAGGTGTCCTGCACCAGGTCCTGCGCGTCCGAGGGATTGCGTGTCATGCGCATGGCCGCGGCGTACAGCTGGTCGATAAAGGGCAGTGCCTGCTCTTCGAACAGGTCTCGCATTTCGATCGCGTCGGTTGTCATCACCGACAATCCTAAGCGCTCGTCGAGATCGGGCCCGGGTCGCTCCAGCACCATGGACAACGTCACGTGTACCTCCCTCAACCTTTCGTCACCGACTATCCTGATAACCGATGTTGATCTCGAGATATTCCAAGCCTGAGTTCGATCCGTACGGCGACTCGTCGCCGGAGCAGACGGATGCCCGCTGGCCCGCGCCCACGGCCACCGGGCCGCTCTCGGCAACGGTGTCCCTGCCGGGGTCCAAATCACTCACCAACCGGGAGCTCGTCCTCAGTGCCCTCGCCGGGCATCCGTCTGTGCTGCGCTCCCCCCTGCACTCGCGGGACAGCGACCTGATGGTGGCCGCCCTGCGCCAGCTCGGCACGACCGTGGAGGAGGTGCCAGGGGAGGGCGAGTTCGGCCCCGACCTGCGGATCACCCCGGGCGAACTGTTCGGGTCGACGACCATCGACTGCGGCCTGGCCGGCACCGTGATGCGCTTCCTGCCGCCGGTCGCGGCGCTCGCCCTCGGCCCGACCACCTTCGACGGTGACGCGGGCGCGCGCCTGCGGCCGATGAAGACCACGATCTCGTCCCTGCGCGCCCTCGGCGCGGACATCAACGACGATGGCCGCGGCGCGCTGCCCTTCACCGTCCACGGCACCGGCAGCCTCGACGGCGGCGAGATCACCATCGACGCGTCCACGTCCAGCCAGTTCGTCTCCGGCCTGCTCCTGGCCGCCCCGCGCTTCGAGCGGGGCCTCCACCTCCGGCACGCGGGCGAACGCCTGCCGAGCATGCCGCACATCGAGATGACCATCGCCACCCTGGCCCGGCGCGGGGTCACCGTCGGCAGCCCCGCCGTGGGCGAGTGGATCGTGGCACCCGCCCCGATCGCCGGCGCCGAGATCGACATCGAGCCTGACCTCTCCAACGCGGCCCCGTTCCTGGCCGCGGCCCTGGTCGCCGGGGGCAGCGTCACCATCACCGGCTGGCCAGAGTCCACCACCCAGGTCGGCGCCGACCTGGCCGAGCTGCTGCCCCTGTTCGGCGCCACGGTCAGCCGCAGCGGGGACCGCCTCACCGTCACGGCCGGCGAGCGCCTCCGGGGCGTGCAGCTCGACCTGTCGACCGGCGGGGAGCTGGCCCCCGCGCTGGTGGCCCTGGCCGCCCTGGCGGATTCGCCGAGCACGATCACCGGGATCGGCCACATCCGTCATCACGAGACCGACCGCCTGGCCGCCCTGGCCGCGGAGATTAACGGGCTCGGCGGTGCCGTGACCGAACTGCCCGACGGGCTTCAGATCGATCCACGCCCCCTGCACGGCGGCCCGTGGCGCACCTACGACGACCACCGGATGGCCACGGCGGGTGCCGTGATCGGCCTGGCTGTTCCCGGGGTGGAGATCGAGAACATCGGAACGACGGCCAAGACGCTCCCCCAGTTCGCGGACCTCTGGCAGACGCTCGCCTCCGGGGCCACGTCGTGACCTGGTGGGAGAGCGCCGACGATGACGAACCGGAATTCGACGAGTCCAGCGTGCGCGTGCGCCCGAACCGCAAGGGCAGCAAACCCCGCACCAAGACCCGGCCGGACCACGAGAACGCGCTGACCGGCCGCATCCTCTCCGTGGACCGCGGACGCTACACGGTCATGCTCGACGAGAACCTGCCCGCCGAGCGCCGGGTGACCGCCGCCCGCGCGAGCGAGCTGCGCAAGCAGGCCGTGGTCACCGGCGACCGCGTCGACATCGTCGGCGACACCAGCGGGGCGGCGGGCAGCCTGTCCCGGATCGTGCGGATCGTGCCGCGGGTGACGCTGCTCCGGCGCAGCGCCGACGACACGGATGCCGTCGAGCGCGTGATCGTCGCCAACGCCGACCAGATGCTGATCGTGGTGGCCGCGGCCAACCCGGAGCCGCGCATCCGCCTCGTCGACCGGTACCTCGTCGCCGCGTACGACGCGGGCGTGTCCCCGATCCTCTGCATCACGAAAACCGACCTGGCCGACCCCGCCGTGTTCCTCAGCAACTTTGCGGGCCTCGACCTGCCCGTCTTCGAGAGCCGCGACGACGCCATGCCGCTCGCGGAGATCTCGGCCGCCCTGGCCGGGCACGACACCGTCTTCGTCGGTCACTCCGGCGTCGGCAAGTCCACCCTCGTGAACGCGCTCGTCCCCGACGCGCATCGCGCCGTGGGCGTCGTGAACACGGTGACCGGCCGGGGCCGGCACACCTCCTCCTCGACCATCTCGCTGCGACTGGAGACGGATGCCGGCCGCGGCTGGGTCATCGACACGCCGGGCGTGCGCTCCTTCGGGCTCGGCCACATCAACACCGACAACATCCTGAAGGCGTTCACCGACCTCGCCCAGATCGCGCTCAAGTGCCCGCGCGGCTGCACCCACCTGCCCAACTCGCCCGACTGCGCCATCAACGAGGCCGTCGCGGCTGGCAAGCTGGGCGAGACCGGCAAGGCCCGCCTGGACTCCCTGCAGCGCCTGCTGGCCACCTTCGCCGCCGTCCCCGGCCACTGACCCCTCTTCCCGCCGCCCCTGCCCCTACCCCTACCCCTAACCAATTCGACGGAGATTTTGCTGCTACAAGCCGCTTTTGCGCCGATCCGGCCTGTTTGGCCCAAAATCTCCGTCGAATTCGTTCGGTAGCGTGGGGGCATGACGGAATCCACGCGCCTCGCGGCCGGCGACCAGGCCCCCCAGTTCACCCTGACCGACCAGGACGGGACCGCCGTCTCGCTGTCCGATTTCGCCGGTTCGAAGGTCGTCGTGTACTTCTACCCGGCGGCGATGACTCCCGGCTGCACCAAGCAGGCCTGCGATTTCCGTGACAACCTCGCTTCGCTGGCCTCTGCCGGTTACCGCGTGCTCGGGGTGTCGAAGGATGCGCCGGCCAAGCTGAAGAAGTTCCAGGAGACCGACGAGCTCACCTTCCCCCTACTCAGCGACGCCGACCTCGCCGTGCACCGAAGCTACGGCGCCTGGGGCGAGAAGAACCTGTACGGCAAGACCGTCACCGGAGTGCTGCGGTCGACCTTCGTGATCGACGAGGCCGGCGCGATCGCGGTGGCCCTCTACAACGTGAAGGCCACCGGACACGTCGCGAGCCTGCGCAAGAAGCTGGGCCTCGCCGCCTGATCCGGGAACGCCTCTCAGCCGCCTGAGGATGGCCCTGAGGGGCCCTGCGGCACCGAGTACCGGCCGTGCGGCGCCTCGGGATCGCTGAACGGTCAGCGGATGCCGTGGGCGTCCTGGTGCTCCGGCGCCTGGCGTTACTCGGGCGCGGGGGTCGTCGTCTCGGCGATCACGCGCGGTGTGAACAGCAGGCCGAGCACGACGATCGAGGGAAGCAGCAGGGCCCAGCCGAGGTCGGGCCGGGCGTACAGGCCCTGGAAGCAGCCGACGGCCACCGCGATCTGCACCAGCTGCCAGGTCACGGCCGCACCGCGGATCCAGGACCGGCGCCGCAGGGAGTTGACGGCGACCGCACTCACCCACGCGGCCGCGACGACCACCAGGACCAGGATCGCGATGGCGCTGGCGAGGGAGGTCGGTGTGGCGGTCAGCAGCTCGAGGATGAGCCAGACGACGGCCACCCAGAGGAGGGCAGCCTCTGCCCAGAGGAGGGCTGCCAGAAGCACCACGGCGCGCGGGCGGCGCACCCCACCGGCCCCGTCGGCGGCGTCCCGGCTGTGGTCTGACCTTGAATTCACAGAGATATCCCATACAGAACTATTGATTTGACTCCACCATTATGCGACCATAATTGAGGCCCGGTTGACGCTCACAGGGACGTGAGTCGATCTGATTGTGTAGATCCGTTACCCTTCCTGCAACCGGCAGCCTCTCATCTTCGGCCAATCGGCCAGGCATCCCTGCAATCAAGGAGCATCTCTATGGACTGGCGCGACAAAGCTGCCTGCCTCACAGCCGACCCGGAATTGTTCTTTCCGGTAGGCAACACTGGACCCGCGGTGGACCAGATCGAGAAGGCAAAATCCGTCTGCGCACGTTGCAACGTCACCGAGGTGTGCCTCCAGTACGCGCTCGAGACCGGCCAGGACTCAGGCGTCTGGGGTGGCCTTAGCGAAGACGAGCGCCGTGCCCTCAAGCGCCGCGCCGCCCGGGCCCGTCGCGCGTCCTAGCGCACGCCCCCCGCGGCCTCACCGCTGCACCGGGGACATGAAGAAAGGCCCGGCTGACCAGCCGGGCCTTTCTTCATGTCCCCGGTGGCCCGGGGCTACGCCTCGCGCATGTACCGCAGTGGGATCTCGATGGTGACCTCGGTTCCGCTGCCCATCATGGTGTGCCAGTCGATGCTGCCGCTGAGCTCGCCCTGGATCAGGGTGCGCACGATCTGGGTGCCCAGCCCCGACCCGACCTTGCCCTCCGGCAGTCCCGATCCGTTGTCGCGGACCCGCACGGTCAGGGTCTCCTCGTTGCGCTCGGCCTCGATCGACACCTCGCCCTCGCGCCCGGCCAGGCCGTGCTCCACGGCGTTGGTCACGAGCTCGGTCAGCGCCAGGGCCAACGGGGTCGCGTAGGAGCTCGGCAGGATGCCGAAACTGCCCGACGATTTCGGATGCGCCGTCGTGTTGTGCGCGGACGCCACCTCCATGATCAGCAGCAGGACACGGTCGAACACCACATCGAAGTCCACCTTCTGATTGAGGCCCTCGGAGAGCGTGTCGTGCACGACGGCGATGGCCGCCACCCGGCGCATGGCCTGGTTGAGAGCTTCCCGGGCGGTGTCGGAGTGGGTGCGCCTGGCCTGGATGCGCAGCAGGGAGGCCACCGTCTGCAGGTTGTTCTTGACCCGGTGGTGGATCTCCCGGATCGTCGCGTCCTTCGTGATCAGTTCCCGCTCCTGGTGCCGCAGCTCGGTGACGTCCCGGCAGAGCACGATCGCCCCGATCCGCTCGCCCCGGTTGCGGATCGGGATGGCCCGCAGCGACACGGTGACCCCGCGCGCCTCGACGTCCGTGCGCCACGGCGCCCGGCCCGTCACGACCAGTGGCAGGGTCTCGTCGACGACGGCCGTGCCCGTGAGCAGGCTCGTGGTGACCTCGGCCAACGATTCCCCCTCCAGCTCCTCGATGAAGCCCATCCGGTTGAAGGCGGAGAGTGCGTTCGGGCTGGCGAACGTGGTCACGCCGTCGACGTCCAGCCGGATCAGCCCGTCGGAGGCTCGCGGAGCACCGCGGCGGGGGCCGGTGGGCGCGCCCAGATCGGGGAAATCGCCCGACGCGATCATGGCGAAGAGGTCGTTGGCGCAGTCGTTGAAGGTGAGCTCCTGGCGGCTGGGCGTGCGGGCCTCACTCAGGTTGGTGTGCCGGGTGAGGACCGCCACCGGCGCATCCGAGATTTGCGACCCGGTCGAGGAGAGCCGTCGCCTGACCGGGATCGCCCGCACCCGGGTCGGGGTCTCCTCGTACCAGTCCGGCGCCGTGGTGTCGACGATCTTGGCCGTCTCGAAGGCCTCGGTGACCTGCTGGCGCCATTCCACCTTGATGGCCTGGCCCACGAAGTCGCGGTAGAACAGGGTGGCGGCGCTGGAGGGCCTGGCGTGGGCGACCGCGACGAAACTGCCGGTGCTGCTGGGCACCCAGACCACGATGTCGGCGAAGGCAAGGTCGGCGAGGAGCTGGCCGTCCGCGACGAGCATGTGGAGCCAGTCCACGTCCTCCGCGCTGCTGCGGCCCTGGGCAAGTACGAGATTACTGAGCGTCGACACGGTCAATAGCCTAGATGGCCCGGCTGCCCGCCGACATCACCGAAGGTGAGAGAGCGTGAATTGGGCCATGCTGTGCTTATGAGCACAGCGAATGGAAAGCCCGATCGCACCCTGATTATCATCCTGTCCGTGATCGCGGTCCTCGTGGTGGTGGCCCTGGTCGCGGTCTTCACCCGCGGCGAACCCCAGGCGCTCGATCCGGGGACCCCGGAAGGAGTCGTGCAGGGCTACGCCACGGCGGTCATCGACGGCGACGAACAGGCCGCCGGCGAGTTTCTGACCGAGGACGCTTTCTCGGGCTGCGAGAAGTTCGACCGTTCGCCCACGGGTGACCTCCGGGTCACCCTGGTGTCGACCACCGAACGAGCCGAATCCGCCGACGTGAAGGTATCCATCGTCACCTCGTCCGGGAACGGTCCCTTCGGCGCCGACGAATACGAGACGGAAGGCGTGTTCGATCTGGTCAAAGTGAACGGCGACTGGCTGATCGACGACACCCCGTATGAACTCATGATCTGCCCGAACCCGAAGGCGGCCTCATGATGGCCAGCATCGTGCTCCTGCTCCTGATCGCCGTGATCGGCGCCGGCATCGCCGGGATCGTGATCGCGGCGCGTAAATCGTCCGCCTCCGGGCAGAGCGCGGCGCAGCCCACCGCGCGGCGGGTGATCGTCTTCATCCTGCTCTTCGCGCTGGTCGTGATCGCGGCGATCGGCCTGAGCGGGGTGCTCGGGCGCCTTCTCGACGCCGGAAACGCGCTCGTCTCCGGCGATATCACCGGGCTCGCCCGATCCCTGGCTTTCACCCTGATCGCCGGGCCCTTCGCCGCCGTGCTCTGGTGGGTGTTGTGGCGGCGGATGGGTGACGGCCAGGAGCGGTCTTCCATTGCCTGGGGGCTGTATCTGGCCGGCATGTCCACGGTCTCGCTCGTGACCGCCACCAGCGCCCTGCTGGCCACGGCGGCCGCCCTCGTGCGCACCGACTGGCAGCCGCTCATCTTCGCCACCGGCGTGGTCTGGGCCGGGGTGTGGGCCTGGCACCAGTGGATGTCCCGGCACAAGACCAAGAGTCCCACCCAGCTCGTGTCTGTGGCCCCCGTCCTCGGCTCGGTGTTCGGGCTTGTGGTCGCGGTGGGCGGCGCCGTCACGGCGCTCGCTTCCCTGATCGACGCGGCCGTCGACGCCTTCGGGTCCAGCGTCACGGTGGGCGAGCCCTGGTGGCGGCTGACCCTGCAGGCGCTGGTCTGGTTCGCCGGCGGCGCGTTCGTGTGGTGGTGGCAGTGGATCCGCAACCGGGCCAAAGACCTGCGCGGCGGGCTCGCCGACGTGACTCTGGTGCTCGTCGGGGTGGCCGGGGCCGCGATTCTGACCCTGACCGGTGCCGGTACCGTATTGTTCCTGCTCCTCCGGCTCGCTTTCGATCGCACTGACCCGATCACCGCCATGCTCGATCTCCTCGGTGCCGGCCTGGCCGCGGCCGCCGTCGGCGCGCTGGTCTGGAGTTACCACTGGCGTCTCACCCTGGCCCGCTCGGGCACCACCCGGATGGCGACGCAGCTGGTGACCTCCGGTATCGGCCTGGTCGCCGCCGCATCCGGGCTGGGCGTGGTGGTGAACGCGATCCTCGCCGCCCTGACCACCTCGTTGGCCGGCTCCGACACGCGCACCCTCCTGCTGGGCGGCATCAGCGCGCTGCTGGTGGGCGGTCCGGTGTGGTGGGTCGCCTGGAAGCCGGCGACCCCCGTCGCCCCGGACCGGATCGCCGCCACGGGCCGGCGGGTGTACCTGATCCTGGTGTTCGGGGTCAGCGCCGCCGTCGCCATCGTCACGCTTCTGGTGATCGGCTACCGCATCTTCGAATTCGCCCTCGGGGACGTCACCGGCCAGAGCCTGCTCGATCGGGTGCGGGCGCCGCTGGGCCTGCTCGTGGCCACCGGCCTCGCCGCCGGGTACCACTTCTCCGTGTGGAGGCGGGACCGTTCCGAGATCGCCGAGGTCCCCCGCCGGGCCCGCACCATCGGCCGGGTGTTCCTGGTGACGGGTGCGGACCCGGCACCGCTTGTGCGGGCGATCGACGAGGCCACCGGGGCATCCGTCACGGTGTGGCGCCGCTCCGACGCGGTGGGTGACACGGCATCCGTGGAACAGCTCACCCAGGCGCTCCACGGCGTCACCGGCCACAGGGTGATGGTCGTCACGGGTCCCGGGTCCCGGATCGACGTCGTTCCCCTGCAGGACTGACCCCGGGCCGGACCGACCCCAGGCTCAGCCGGCGACGGCCGGCCGGCGCCACCACGTTTCCCTCCGGCGCCGGCTTGCGGCGGGCGCGGGGACGGGCAGGAGTTCCGTGCGGACGAACCGGCGGATGCTGGCTCGCGCCGGCGACTTCGGCGCGGCGTCCCGCAGGGTGCGGCCCGCGACGATGGCCGCATCCGCCCCCTGCTGGTCATGCGGGACCAGGATCGGGGACTCGATTCCGCCGAAGCGGCGCAGGGCAGACACCACCTGGCCGTTCGGGTCCAGTCCGACCGCTCCCCGCCGCACCCGATTCATCACCACGCTGATCCGGCTGGTCGTGACCACCTCGGCCAGGTCCACCCAGGCGCGCAGGAACCGGGCCATTCCGACCGGGTCGGCCAGGCCGCACGCGACCACGTGGTCGGCGCACCGGAGTCCGGTGAGGGTGGCCGCATTGCGCCGGGGGGCGAACAGGTCGCTGGAGATCTCCTCGTCGCTCTCGAGACTGAAGCCGGTGTCGAGCACGACATAGTCGACCCACCGGCGCAGTTCGTCGATGGTGCGGGTGACCCGTTCGGCGGAGAGCTCCGGCCAGCGGGACGGCCGGCCGATCCCGGTGAGCACCCAGAAGGCGCCCTGGGGCGTGTTGTAGCGCTGCGCAACGCGTTCGAGCTCGGACTGGGTGAGGCTGTCCGTGCCGGCCAGCCGGCACGCCGCCGCGAACCCGGGGGCCTCGTCGAGCATGCCCAGGGCTGGGGCGACCGAGCCGCTGTACGTGTCGATGTCGGCCAGGACGACGGTGTGCCCGACCGCGGCGATTTCGGCCGCGATGTTGATGGCCAGGGTGGTTCGGCCCGGAGCTCCGGAGGGACCCCACACCGCGATCACGGCGCCGGGCCGGGTCCCGGCCAGGGCCCGCGGGTCGCCGACCCGCAGCGGGATGGCGACGCCGTGAATGATCAGGTCCTCGATCTCCGACCAGTCCGTGGCGGCATCCAGCACGTCGAGCAGCCCGAGGCCGGCCGCATGGCGGCGGTCCTGATCGGATGCGGCGAGCGCGATCAGCCGCGCCCCCTGGGTATCGCAGGCGGCGATCAGGTCCGCCGTGAGGGTTGTCCGGGCGGCGCCGACCAGCACGATCTCCGGGGCGCTCTGGCGCAGCGCGAGGATGAGCTCGCCCGCCGACGCCGAGCGGGCGACGATCACATGGCCCCGCTCGATCAGGTCCACCAGCAGTCGGTCTTCCGTGTGCCGGTCCAACGCCAGCGCGAGGGTGGCCACGGCTACTCCCCCAGGGGCGCGTTGACGGGCACCACGGCGATCGCGTCCCGGTTCGCGATCGACTCGAGCACGGCCGCGACGGTGTCCTTGGGCACCAGGACCTCCAGCGAACGGATGCCCGACGTGGCGGCGAGCCCGGACGGTTCGATGAGACGCACGACCGCGGCCCGCCCGACCAGCACCGTGGGCGGCCCGTATGCCGCCTGCCCGGTGGAACGCGACGACCAGACGTCGACCACGGAGCCCGGTCCGATGCTGGCGGCGAGGCTGCTCGTCAGCTCTACCACGATGCTGGTCGACTCGGCGCCGCTGGTGCGCCCGACGGCGGACGCCGGCACGAGCTCGCCGGCCGCGATGGTTCGGGTCACCAGCAGGCCCTCCTGCGGCAGCCGGTCGGGCGTCACGTAGAGGGCATCGGCCGACCCGAGGCGAACCCGGGTGGCCACCAGGTCGGACGCCTCGACGTGGTCTCCCACGGCGAGGGTGGACCGGGCGGCGAACACGGCCGTGGTCTGGTCGCTTCCCGCCACAATCCAGTAGACCCCCACGACGGCCGCGACGACGAGCACCAGGCCGATCGCGAATCGGGGGTCGAACCAGAATCGCTGGCCTGTGCTCTTCGCCGGCTTGCTCACCACGCCTGCCTCCCGTTCGATGGGGTGTCCGTGAGTCCATCGTCGTCGTCTTCTCCCCCACGCGGGAGAGTTATCCACAGCCGCAACCCGCCCTGCCCACTGCGATCACGCGGAGACGCATAATCGTTTCCATGAACGATTCAGCGGGTGCCACCGGTGTGGGACGTTTCCTCACCGTCGCCGACACGGCCGAGATCCTGTCGTTGTCGGTGGGCGAGGTGCTGGAGCTGGTGCGCACCGGCGAGCTCCCGGCCATCCGGCTCGGCGCTGCCACCACCGTCGGCGCTGTCGGTACCGGCCCGGCCGGGGTATGGCGGGTCGAGCGCGTGGTCCTCGAGTCCTTCATCGAGGCCAAGTACGAGGAGGCCCGGCGCATGTCCCTGTGGCAGCAATCCGACTTCGGCAACATCCCCGAGCTGTCCGGCGGCACCATCATCCGCCCCGACAGTGACGTCACGCGGGGAATGGACGACCGCTAGGGCAACCGCACGAGCTGAATCTCGGTGATCGGCACAATCCGGTACTGGTGCACCTCCGACTCCCGGCGCAGCGTTCCCGCTGCGTGCACCGCCAGGTCGACGTGATCACGGCCGACCCGGTCGATGGTTCCGCGGAGCGGCCCGGAACGCGTGTGCACCTCGATGTTCGCGCGCCGCCGGCACAGGTCGCGGAGCACGAAGGGCAGCCCGATGCGGTCGGCGAGCCGCACGGCCGACTCCGGCTCGGTGACGAGCGAGTCGGGGATCTCGTCGCGTCGCACGATCACCCCGGCGACCGCCGCGAGCGGGAGGACACACTGCGCGCCCGTGGACCCCGCGTCGAGGAGGTCCGCGGCCAGCCAGTCCCGGCCGAACGTCGTCGGTCGGAGGGTCAGCGTCTCCCCCGACGCCAGCACCACCCGGAGCACGCCGGCCCCGAGGCCCGAGGCTCGCGCCAGACCGGTCAGCCGGTTGCGCAGGGAGAGCCGGCCGAGTCGGAGCCGTTCCTCTTCCGCGCGCAGGTCAGTCTCCTCGGCGTTCAGCTCGTGTTCGAGCTGCCCCTCGAGATCGTCGAACAGATTGTCCCAGCGCACACACCGAAGCTAGCGCCCGCCACCGACGGATCGCTCCGGTTATCCACAGGGCTTATAAGCCCTCGACACCATGCTGCCCAGCTGGTTGAGTAGCGCCCAAGGACTCCACCCCCACTGCGGGGGTGTCCGGTGATCCACCCGAACGCCGGCACCACCCGACGGCCCGCGCAGACCCTGTCACGGCCGGCGGACTCACGCACCCGGAGGAGTCATGAGCGATCCAGCCGCCAGCACGGCACAGACCCCCGCCTCCCGCTCCCGCGGCGAGAAATTCCAGGCCGATGACTTCTTCGGCCATCAGCCGAGTTCCCGGGCCCAGCTGCCCGACCCGGAACCGCTCCTGATCAACCTCGCGCGCTGCGTGATCGAGGTCCTGGCCGGAGCGAGGGAACTCGACCAGCTCGCCCGGTGGGTCAGCGACGACGTCTACCGGCACCTGCTCAAACGGGTCGTCCTCTCCGCCCGGGCACGCGCCGTCAAGGGGCAGCGGGCCCAGCGACCAGCCATCACGATCGGCCGGGTCACCATCTCGGAGCCACGGGACGGCGTGATCGAGGCCGTGGTGATCGTGCACAGCAAGGTGAGGGTGCGCGCGGTGGCGATCCGGTTGGAGGGTTTGGACAAGCGCTGGCGGGCCAGCGCGATCAACGTGCTGTGACTCGCAGCTGAAGAAAAAACGCCCTCGTCGCAGGGACGAGGGCGTTCTTCCACGACCCGGCGGGTGCTACTTCTTGCCCTGGGACCGTCGTTCGGCGCGGTTGACGGGCGCCGGGTCGGAGGTGTCGCGCTGGCCGAACGCGCCGCGCTGGGCGGGCGCCGGGGCGGCATCCGTCTCGTCGGCGGCGGGGGTGGCGGCGCCGGCCCGGCGGGCACGGTCCGTGGCCGCCTGCTGGATCTGGCCGCGCTGGTCGCGCACCTCGACTCCGCCCGAGTCGCTCGGGGCGGTGAAGCTGAGCTTCTCCTCAGCGGCGTCGGCCGGGGCGAGCCCCTTGGCCGCGACGACGGGGCTGGCCACGGCACCGGGGGCCTGGCTGACCTCGACCTCGAGGTTGAAGAGGAAGCCGACGGTCTCCTCGCGGATTTGGCCCATCATCTGCTGGAACATCGCGAAGCCCTCGCGCTGGTATTCCACCAGCGGGTCGCGCTGGGCCATGGCGCGCAGGCCGATGCCGTCCTTGAGGTAGTCCATCTCGTAGAGGTGTTCGCGCCACCGGCGGTCGATGACCGACAGCACCACGCGACGCTCGAGTTCGCGCATCGCCGGTGAACCGAGGGACTCTTCCCGGCGCTGGTAGGCCAGCTTGGCGTCCGAGATGATTTCGCGTCGCATGAAGTCGCGGTTGATCTTGCCGCGGTTCCCGGCCTCGGCGACGACCTCGTCGATGGTCAGTCCCACCGGGTACAGGGTTTTGAGTTCGGTCCAGAGGGCGTCGAAGTCCCAGTCATCGCCGTTGCCGTCGCCGGTGTGCACGTCGAGCACCTCGTCGATGACGTCCTCGAGGAAGCGCTGCGTGCGTTCGTGCAGGTCGTCACCCTCCAGGATGTGGCGGCGGTCCCCGTAGATCGCCTCACGCTGGCGGTTCAGCACGTCGTCGTACTTGAGCACGTTCTTGCGGATTTCCGCGTTGCGGCCTTCAACCTGCGACTGCGCCGAGCGGATGGCGCGGCTGACGACCTTGGACTCGATCGCCATGTCGTCGGGGATCCCCTGGCGACCCATCAGGCTCTCGGCGGCACCCGCGTTGAACAGGCGCATCAGGTCGTCGGTGAGCGACAGATAGAAGCGGCTCTCGCCGGGGTCGCCCTGACGGCCGCTGCGGCCACGGAGCTGGTTGTCGATGCGGCGCGACTCGTGGCGTTCAGTACCGAGCACGTAGAGGCCACCGGCCTCGACGACCTTGTCGGCCTCTTCGGTGACCTTGGCCTTGACGCCCGCGAACACATCGTCCCAGGCCGTCTCGTACTCGTCCGGCGTCTCGACCGGGCTCAGGCCCTTCGCGTTCATCTCGGCGACGGCGAGGAACTCGGCGTTGCCACCGAGCATGACGTCGGTTCCTCGACCGGCCATGTTGGTGGCGACGGTGACCGAACCGAGACGCCCGGCCTGCGCGACGATCGCGGCCTCACGGGCGTGGTTCTTGGCGTTCAGGACCTCGTGGCGCACGCCCTTCTTGGCCAGCAGCCGCGACAGGTACTCGCTCTTCTCCACGCTGGTCGTGCCGACCAGGACCGGCTGCCCCTTCTCGTGCCGGGCGACGATGTCCTCGACGACCTGGCCGAATTTGGCTTCCTCGTTCTTGTAGACGAGGTCGGCCTGGTCGATGCGCTTCATCGGCTTGTTCGTGGGGATGGAGACCACGCCGAGCTTGTACGTGCTCATGAACTCGGCGGCTTCGGTCTCGGCCGTACCGGTCATCCCGGACAGCTTCGAGTAGAGCCGGAAGTAGTTCTGCAGGGTCACCGTGGCCAGGGTCTGGTTTTCTGCCTTGACGGCCACACCCTCCTTGGCCTCGATGGCCTGGTGGATGCCCTCGTTGTACCGACGGCCCATCAGGATGCGGCCGGTGTGCTCGTCGACGATGAGCACCTCGCCGTTCATCACGACGTAGTCCTTGTCCTTCTTGAACAGGGCGTTGGCCTTGATGGCGTTGTTCAGGAACGAGATCAGGGGGGTGTTCGCGGACTCGTAGAGGTTGTCGATGCCGAGGTAGTCCTCGACCTTCTCGATGCCCGATTCCAGCACGCCCACGGTGCGCTTCTTCTCGTCGACCTCGAAGTCGACGTCGGGAATGAGCCGGTTGGACAGGCTGGCGAACTCGGTGAACCAGCGGTTCGCTTCGCCGGATGCCGGACCGGAGATGATCAGCGGCGTCCGCGCCTCGTCGATCAGGATCGAGTCGACCTCGTCGACGATGGCGTAGTAGTGCCCGCGCTGCACCATGTCGGATGCCTGCCAGGCCATGTTGTCCCGGAGGTAGTCGAAGCCGAACTCGTTGTTCGTGCCGTAGGTGATGTCCGCGAGGTACTGGTCGTGGCGCTGGGCCGGCGTCTGCCCGGAGAGGATGCAGCCGGTGGTCATGCCCAGGGCCCGGAACACGCGGCCCATCAGCTCGCTCTGGTAGCTGGCGAGGTAGTCGTTGACCGTGATGATGTGCACGCCGCGGCTGGTGATGGCGTTCAGGTAGGCGGCGGTCGTGGCGACCAGCGTCTTGCCCTCACCCGTCTTCATCTCGGCAATGTTGCCCAGGTGCAGGGCGGCCCCGCCCATCAGCTGCACGTCGAAGTGACGCAGGCCGAGGGTGCGGGTGGAGGCTTCGCGCACGGCCGCGAACGCCTCGGGCAGCAAGTCGTCCAGCGACTCACCGCCCGAGTAGCGCTCTCGCAGCAACACGGTCTCGTTCTTCAGTTCCTCATCGGTGAGGTGGCCAAAGTCTTCTTCGAGCGCGTTGATGGCCTTCGCGTACTGCTCGAGGCGACGCAGCACGCGCCCTTCACCAACACGAAGAACCTTTTCCAGGATTGAGGCCACGAAATGCACTCCACTAGTCGTCACGGCGTGTGCACACGCCTGTCGTCGTCGTCGGACGCTTGCAGCGACCGATATTCGGCAACTATAACAAGGCTAGTTGGTCAGAGGCTGCGTTATCCGGCCGACTGCACGGCCGCTCCGCCCTCTTCGGCGTTCTCGTCCAGTTCGATGACGCCGTAGTCCCAGCCCTTGCGTCGGTAGACGACGCTGGGGCGCTTCGTCTCGGCGTCCTGGAACAGGTAGAAGTCGTGCCCGACGAGTTCCATGAAGTACAGGGCATCGTCGACGGTCATCGGGGACGCGGCGAACACCTTGCGGCGGATGACGACCGGGCTGTAGACCTCGGCCGGCTCCTCTGCCGGTGCCGCGGCTTCCTCATCGGTGACGATGTTGATCGCCCCGGTGCGCACGCGCTCGAGGGTCTCGGCGTCGGCCGGCTTGATGTCGACGACGCTGAAGTCGACGGATGCCGCGTCGTGCAGCGAGATCGGCCGGTGGGCTCCGCCGCGGTGCACCTTCTGGCGGTCCTTCGCCCGGCGCACGCGCTCGAGCAACCGGCCCAGCGCGACGTCGAAGGCGGCGTACTTGTCGGAACCGTCCGCCTCGGCCCGAACGATCGGACCCTTGCCGATCAGGGTCAACTCGACCCGGTCATTTCCGGTGGACCCGTTCTTCTCACGGTGCCGACTCAGCTTGATTTCAAGAGCCAGGGCCTTGTCCGCGAGGCCGGCGACCTTCTCGGCCTTCTCGGTGGCATACTCCCGAAAACGATCGGTGATCCCCAGGTTTCGTCCCACGATGTTTGTTTCCATGACGACCTCCAGATCTGGCGAACCGCCCATATCTGGGCGATTATTACGCGCCTTTATGATTACCGTAGCCCGGTGCGCCGGATAAGTCACAGCTTTTGTCAACGAGTTTCAGATGAACCTCCGGTGACCGGATGACGACGCCGTGTTTCCGCCACTGTTGCCACTCCGACCACCTGCCCGCCGGCATCCAGCACGGCGCGTCGCGCCTCGAGGACGGTGGCGCCGGTGGTCAGGATATCGTCGACGATCAGGCACCGAAAACCGCCGAGCGGCCGCCTGGCGGTCAGCGACCCGGCCCGGTTGCGGCGTCGGGCCTCGATGCCGAGACCCACCTGGTCGACCGTCTCCGCGGAGGGCCTGAGCACCCCGCTGGCGCGCAGCCCGGCCCGCCTCAGCAGCAACTCCACCGGGTGGTAGCCCCGGCTGCGCCACGCGCCCCGGGACGAGGGAATGGTGACCAGATGGATGCCCGGCTCCGGTTGGGCGGCGAGGGCGGCGACGATGGCCGCCCGCAGCGGCACCGCGAGCGCGCCGGCGGCATCCGTTCGCCCACCGTCCTTGAAGGCGCCCAGCACGCGCCGGGGCACTCCGGTGTAGTCGAGGGCGGACCACATGCTCACTCCCAGCCGTTCGGAGGAATGCACGGCCGGGAGCAACGCCTGGCGGCAGGCGGGGCACAGGGCGCGGTCCGGGGCGTCGCAGCCGCTGCAGACGGTGGGCATGACCACGGCCCACGCGTCGAGGGCGGCCCGCACCGCTTGATCCGGTCTCCTCATCCGGCCAGCGTGCGCCCCGGCGCGTCGGAGCGCGTCCGGCGGCCCCGACCTGTGCGGGCCGGGGGCACCGCGCGGCGGTGGAGGAGCTACCCGCCGATGCCCTGCTGGGTGGCCAGGAGGGTCAGACCGCCGAGGCGTTCCTGCCAGCCGACCCCGCGTTGCACCAGGAGCCCCCCGGTGGACGAGATCGCCCGGAGGTCGCGCAGGCTGTTGCTGCCGACGATCCCGGTGCTGTCCGGCGCGGACTCGAGGCGGGCGCTGACGCCGCCGAGCTGCTGGGTCACGATCCGTTCCTCTCCGCTCGACAACCGGTTCAGGTAGGCCACCGTGAGCTCGTCGATCCAGGTTGCGTCGACGGGGACACCGGCCTCGGAGGCCAGCTGCACCGCGTCGCC
Source organism: Cryobacterium sp. TMT4-10 (assembly GCF_004403275.1). Taxonomy (NCBI): domain Bacteria; kingdom Bacillati; phylum Actinomycetota; class Actinomycetes; order Micrococcales; family Microbacteriaceae; genus Cryobacterium; species Cryobacterium sp. TMT4-10. Next base: position 12,596 of record NZ_SOGU01000069.1, on the reverse strand, counting down.
GAGGGAGACCGGCATGTTCTTCTCCCGGGTGATCGCCACGACGACGAACCGCGTGTCCGTCCCGTTCCGGAGGAGAGCGATCAGCCGGGTGCCGTCCCTCGACACCCGCAGCGACTGGATCGCCGAGGCTTCCGACCAGGGCGTCGGCACGGCGACGGCGTCCCCGTTCAGCCCGTACACGAACAGCTCCCCCGGCCGGCTCGACGGCACGGACCAGACGAACCCGAAGTTGTCCACCGCGGGCGGGATCAGGCCCGCACGCGGGTCGAGCAGTACGGGGTCGTCGCCGACCCGCACCCCGTACACGCCCCCGGCGGCCAGGACAGCCGCCATCGTCTGGCCCGGCGAGAGCACGACGGCGGTCGGGTTCAGGGAAACGACCGTCTCCGATAGGCCTGGGATGGACGTGATGGCCTTGCCGGTCGCGGCGAGGAAGCCGAATTCCCCCTCCCGGAGGATCAGCGCCCGGGCGTCGACGCGGGGGTTCAGGGCCGGGGCGCTGGCGCCCAGGTCGCCGATCTCCTGCGAGTTGCGGTTGATGGTGATGCTCACGGTCAGCCCGGGCGGCAGGCTGGCGCGGAGCTGGGCCTCCATCCGCTGCAGGGTGACCCGGTCGGCGTTGAGGGCTTCGCTGTTGAGGTCGACCTTGGCGTCCCGCGCGACGACCTGAACGGCATCCGCTGTGAGCTTGGTGCCGTCCGGGAAAGCCGTCGAGACGGCCTTGCTGAGCCATGGACTGGGTCCGCCGAGCAGGCCGTTGACGATCTTCGTCAGGGTGGCCGCCCCGCGCGGGTACCAGCGCAGGTCGGGCACCAGATAGGCGTAGCCCGGGTCGAAGAAGTAGAGGGCCTGGGAGGTGAACACGTCACCGAAGATGTTCCGGTCGATCACCGTGCCGTTCGGTGCCGCGCTGATCCGCCACTGCCCGCCGACCTGCACGAACTGGTAGCGAAGGGAGACCGCCGCGGAGGACTCCATCTCGCGGTACTCACCGGCCGCGTCGACCTCGGCGACCGGGTTGACCGAGAACTGCATCTGCTGGGTGTCTCCCACCGCGACGATGCTGCGGCCGGTTCCGTCGTCGATGGTCACACCGGTGTCTGGCTCCCACGCGCCGCTGTAGTTCGGCGCCAGGAACTCCCGGGCGATCGCGTAGTCGTTCTCCGGGCTGGTGGCGGCGTCGATGAAGCCGCGCAGGATCCCTTCGGGGCTGGCGTCCTTCTGCGGCCGGGACGGCAGGAAGACGGGCGCCGGCGTGGAGCCGGGCTGCGCGGCCTGGCCGGCTCGTACCCCGCCCTCGCTCGGGATGCCGGAGCATCCGGTCAGCAGCAGCGCGCACACGGCCAGTGCGCCCAGGAATCGGGTGCGGTCATGCATCGTTCTCCTCCGTTCCGCGGAGGACGGCGGCGGGACTCGCCGCCCCGGCATCGTCCGGCGGCAGCGGGCTCGGCGACGTCGACAACTCGCCGTTCGCCAGTCGGGGCAGGGTCAGCCGGAAACAGGACCCTTCACCCGGCCGGGACCAGACCTGCAGCCAGCCGCCGTGTACGACCGCGTCCTCGAGGGAGATGGACAGGCCGAGACCCGTGCCGCCGATGGTGCGCTTGCGGGACGGGTCGGCGCGCCAGAACCGGTCGAAGACGTGAGCCATCTCGGCCGGGCTCATGCCCATCCCGTAGTCACGCACGGACAGCGCCACGGCGCTTTCGTTGCTGTCGACGGACACGATGATGGGCCGGCCCTCCCCGTGCTCGATCGCGTTGCCGATCAGGTTGTGCATGATCCGACGGATGCGGCGGGGGTCGACCTCGGCGTCCAGATGCCCGCCCGGCGCGACCAGCATGAGATCGGTGCCCTTCGACTCACCCAGGGATCGCAGACCGTCGATGGCGTCCTCGGCGAGGTGCACCAGGTTGGTCGGCTCGGTCTCCAGCTGCACGGAGCCCGCGTCGTACTTGCTGATCTCGAGCAGGTCGCTCAGCAGCAGTTCGAACCGTTCGACCTGGGTGTGCAGGAGTTCGGCAGTGCGTTCGATGGCCGGCGGGAAGGTGGACCGCTGGTCGTAGAGCACGTCGCCGGCCAGCCGGATGGTGGTCAGCGGGGTGCGGAGTTCATGGGAGACGTCGGACACGAAGCGCTGCTGCACCTCGGAGAGGTCCGCAAGCTCCTTGATCTGGCTCTGCATGCTGTCCGCCATCCCGTTGAACGACCGGGCAAGGGTCGCGATGACGTCCTCCCCCTTCTCCGGGATCCGGACGCCGAGGTCACCGGAGGCGAGCCTCTGGCTGGTGGCGGCCGCAACGCGGATGGGCGTCACCACGAAGCGCACGACGATCCAGGTCACCCCGCCGATCAGCAGGATCAGGATCAGGCCCGCCACGCCGAGGGTGCGCTGCACGAAGAGCAGCGTCGACTCGGCGTCGGCCAGGCTGTAGCCGATGTAGAGCTCGTACCGGCCGGCGACCGGGACCGCGATCTGCGACCCGACGACGATCCCCGGGGCCTGCCCGCCGTCATCCGTCGCGAGCGTCACCGACTGCCAGAACTGTTCCCCGGCGTTGTCCTGCACGGAGGAGCGGAGATCGCTCGTGATGACTCCGTTCGAATCGCCGAAGGAGGAGGAATCCTGGGGAGCCACGGTCGAGGCGTCCTGCCCGGGCACGCGGAAGATGGCGATCAGCTGGCTCGAGGACGCCGCGGTGATCAGGGTGCGGGCGGAACCGACCAGTGCCTGCACCTCCACCCGGTCCGCGGCGTCGGAGGCGTCGAAGATGCCCTGCGCGGCGGCGGTCGCCCGGCTCGAATCGACCAGGACCTGGCTGAGACGGGATTGGAAGAGGTCGTTGCCCACGCTGACGGACACGTAGACCCCGACCACGCCGATCGCCATGCCCGACAGTGCCACAGTGATGGTCACCGTGCGGAATTGCAGGGACGAGCGCCAGGTCGCGGCGATCCGGGCGGGCCAGTCCCGCCAGTCCCGCCAGTCCCGCCAGTCCCGCCAGGTGAAGCGGGCGGCTCCGGTGCGAACGACCACGAAAAACCTACCCGGCCACGCCGGCCCGGTAGCCGACGCCGCGCACCGTCATCACGATGCGGGGGTTGTCCGGGTCGTCTTCGACCTTGGCCCGCAGACGCTGGACGTGCACATTCACCAGGCGGGTATCCGCCTTGTAGTGGTAACCCCAGACCTGCTCGAGCAGCATCTCGCGGGTGAAGACCTGCTGCGGCTTGGAGGCGAGCGCGAGGAGCAGGTCGAACTCGAGCGGCGTGAGGTTGATCTGGCGATCGCCCCGCCGCACCTCGTGCCCGGCGGCGTCGACGACCAGGTCCCCGATCTGCAGGCTGGAAATCGTGTCCGTCGAGACCGGCCGCAGGCGCGTCCGGATGCGGGCGACGAGTTCCTTGGGGTTGAACGGTTTCACCATGTAGTCGTCCGCGCCGGATTCGAGGCCCTTGACGACGTCGGTCGTGTCCGTTCGAGCGGTGAGCATGATGATGGGCGTTCCGGACTCGGCACGGATGAGGCTGCACACCTCGATTCCGTCCAGGCCCGGCAGCATCAGGTCCAGCAGCACGAGATCCGGTTTGGCGGCGCGGAATGCCTCCAGCGCGAGGGAGCCGTCCGCGCAGAAGACCGGGTCGAACCCCTCGGCGTTGAGCACGATGCCGATCATCTCTGCCAGTGCGGTGTCGTCATCGACGACCAAAATACGTGCGTTCATCAAACCGTTTTCCACTCAGTCACCCAAAATACCCCGGTGAGTCAGTCAATCTCTGGGCTAAGAGTAGTCGAGTGTGCCGTGTGACCGCTCAACATCCTTATTCAGGGCCGAGGTATGCCAGCATAGGATCCGTGACGGACCCGCAGAACTGGCACTCCCCGAACGATGACGGGCGCCCTGCTCCTGCCTTCGGCGCACAGCCTCCGACCGGCGCGTGGACCCCGCCGCCGCGTCCGGGACTGATCCCGCTGCGACCGCTCGGCTTCGGCACCCTGCTCTGGGCGCCGTTCCAGGTTCTCCGGCGCAACCCGAAGGCCACCTTCGGCAGCGCCCTGCTCGTGCAGGGCGCCATCACCCTCATCACGCTCGTCGTGGTCGGGCTCGTCACCTTCTTCGCGCTCGACCGCGTCGCCAGCGCCCCGATCGAGGACCGCGCCCAGGTCGAGGCCGGCGCCACCCTGACGATCGTGCTCTCGGCGCTCGTGCCGCTGGCCCTGTCCGTGCTCGCGTCCGCCCTGCTGCAGGGCGTCATCGTGGTCGAGGTGGCCCGGGCCACGCTCGGCGAGAAACTCCGGCTCGGGGCGCTGTGGCGCTCGGCGGGACGCCGCCTGTGGCCTTTGGCGCTCTGGACCTGCCTGCTCAGCGCCGGCTTGATCGTGGGGATCGGCGTGGTGGCGGGCGCAGTGGCGGCCTTCGTCATGATCGGCGGAGGGTGGGTGGCGCTGGCCGTGGTCAGCGGCATCCTCGGCTCGCTCGCGCTCCTCTCCCTCGGCGCCTGGCTGTTCACGAGGACCTCGCTCGTGCCGAGCCTGATCGTGCTCGAGCGCCTGGGCATCGGGGCGGCCGTGCGTCGATCCTGGTCGCTCACCCAGGGCTACTTCTGGCGCACCCTGGGCGTTCAGTTCCTGGTTGCCGCCATCGTCAACATCGTGGCCCAGGTGGTGTCGACACCGCTGTCGCTTCTGTTCGGCGTCGCCGTGTCTCTCGTCGACCCGAACGCGGCCCTGGACGCCTACCTGCCCTCGGTCATCCTGTACGTGCTGATCATCTTCGTCGCATTGGTGCTCGGCGCCGTGGTGTCGGTGGTGCAGTCGGCCACGACCGCCCTGATCTACATCGACCTGCGGATGCGCAAGGAAGGCCTCGACCTCGAACTGGCGCGCTTCGTCGAATCGGTCCCCGGCAGCGACGTGCCTGACCCCTACCTGGTGCCGACTCCGGCGGTTTCAGGGCCGGAGACCGTGCGGGCATGATCGACTGGGGGCTCGAAACGATGGTGCGGGGAACGATTCCGGTCGATCCGGACGCACCCGAGGCGCAGCGGTGGCTGCGGGAAGAACTCGCCAAGGCCCCCTACCAGGCGGCCCGGCCGACCTGGTTCGACCGGGTGTCCTCGGCCGTGCTCGACTGGTTCGGTTCACTCACCGCACCGTCCGGTGATGGCCTCGCCGGCTGGATTCCGCTCATCGTCACGGTGGTGCTGGCGGCCATCGTCGTGCCGGCGCTGCTCATTTTCGGGCTGCCCCGGCTGAACCGGCGCAGCCGCCTTCCGGCCGACCTATTCGGGGTCGACGACCGCCGGTCCGCCGCGGACCTGCGCCGAGCGGCTCTCGCCGCGGCCTCCCACCGGGACTGGAGCCTGGCCAGTGCGGAGATGTTCCGCGCGCTGGCGCGTGAGCTGTCCGAGCGCACGATCCTGGTCGCCCTGCCCGGCACCACCGCGCACTCGTTCGCCGCCCGGGCGGCCGAGGCGTTCCCCGCGGAGACGGTCAGGCTGGCCGAGGCCGCCGAGACCTTCGACGGGGTGCGCTATCTCGGGGTGGTCGGCACGGAGGCCCGTTTCCTCGCGCTGGCCGCACTCGAGGCCGACCTCCGCTCCGCTCGGCCCGCACGCCGCGAAGATCCCGCCCCGTCGGCCCTCGCATGACGCCCGCGCCCCGGGGAGCCACCGTGCAGGCGGCTGCGCCGGCGACGGTCACCCCGGTCTCTGCGGCCGGCCCGTCGACCGAGAACGCGATCGCCCTCACGCCGACCCTGCGCGCCACCGGTCGCAGGGTGCGGTTCTGGGTTCTGGCCGGGGTGGGGGCCCTTCTCGTCGCGATCGTCGCCACGCTCCTCGCCGGCGGCACCAGCGCGGGCAAGCCTCCCCTCGCCGCAGACAGCGCCGCCCAGCCCGGCGGCCGGGCCCTGGTCGAAGTTCTGCAGCACGAGGGCGTGTCCGTGACGGTGGCCGACACCCTCGCCGAGGCGCGCACCGCGGCCGGGCGGGCCGAGAACCCGACCGTCTTCTTCTTCGACGAGGGCGGACTCCTCACCGCCGACCGGCTCACCGCCATGGCCGGCCTGGCACCGCGCACCGTGGTCGCCGGCCCGGATTTCCTGCTGCTGCAGACGCTCGCCCCCGAGGTGGGTTTCGGCGGCGTCGCCGACAAGAAGGCTGCGCCGGCCGGATGCTCCGTGCCGGCCGCGGTGAAAGCGGGGACCCTGCCCCCCGGCGAGCGCACACTCACCTTCCCGGCCGGTTCGGCCGGTCTGACCGGCTGCTTCACCTCGGCAACCGGCGCGTTCTCCGTGGTCGAACGCGTCGCATCTGGTCGGACCCTGACTCTGGTGGCGGACGATTCATTGTTCAGCAACGACCGGATCGCCCTCGCCGGAAACGCGGCCCTCGCGCTCAACCTGCTCGGAGCCGGTGACGAGGTCGTCTGGTACCTGCCGACAATCGCGGACGTGGAGCGGACCGGGCCCCCCTCGCTCGGCGAGCTGACGCCAGGCTGGGTCACCCCCACCCTGGTGATCCTCGTCTTCGTCACTCTGGCCGCGATGATCTGGCGCGGGAGGAGGTTCGGTCCCCTCGTCGCCGAGAATCTGCCGGTCACCGTGCGTGCCAGCGAAACGATGGAGGGCCGGGCCCGCCTGTACGCCCGCAGCGGCGCCCGCCTGCGTGCTCTCGACGCGCTGCGGGTCGGGGCCGTGCAGCGCCTCGCCGGCCAGGTCGGGCTGTCCCGCCTGGCGAACCTCGACGACGTGATCCAGGCCGTGGCCCGGGTGACCGACCGGCCGAGCGGCGAGGTGCGGTCCGTCCTCGTCGACCGCGTGCCCGCGACCGATGCCGAGCTGGTCGCCCTCTCCGACCGCCTCCAGGAGCTCGAGCGGGCGACCAGCCGAGCGATAACCCCACCGCCACCCGGAAGAATGGACTCATGAGCACTCACACCGCTGTCGATACCCTGCGAGGCTCGCTCGCCCAGGTGCGCACCGAGGTCGGCAAGGCCGTCGTCGGGCAGGACGGCGCCGTGACGGGCCTGATCATCGCGCTGCTGGCCCGCGGTCACGTGCTGCTGGAGGGTGTGCCGGGGGTCGCCAAGACCCTCCTCGTGCGCTCGCTCAGCCACGCGCTCAGCCTGGAGACCAAGCGGGTGCAGTTCACCCCCGACCTGATGCCGGGGGACGTGACCGGTTCGCTCGTGTACGACGCCAGGGTCGGCGAGTTCGAATTTCGGAAAGGGCCGGTGTTCACGAACATCCTGCTGGCCGACGAGATCAACCGCACCCCGCCGAAGACCCAATCGGCCCTGCTGGAGGCGATGGAGGAACGACAGGTCAGCGTCGACGGCGTTTCCCTTCCCCTGCCGGATCCATTCATCGTCGCGGCGACAATGAACCCGATCGAATACGAGGGCACCTACTCGCTGCCGGAGGCGCAGCTGGACCGATTCCTGCTCAAGCTCGTGCTCGACATCCCGGAGCGCGACGCGGAGTTCGAGGTGCTGCGGCGGCACGCGACCGGCTTCAACCCGCGCGACCTGGCCGGAGCCGGGGTGACCGCCGTGCTCGGCCCGGACGAGCTGAGGGCGGCGCAGGCGGCGGCGGCATCCGTGGGCGCCAGCGCGGACGTGCTCGGCTACATCGTCGACCTGGCCCGGGCCACCCGGCGCAGCCCGTCGGTGAAGCTCGGGGTCAGCCCGCGCGGCACGACGGCGTTGCTCGCGTCGGCGAAGGCCTGGGCCTGGCTGAGCGGGTACGACTCGATCACCCCCGACCACGTGCAGGCCATGGTGCTGCCGGTCTGGCGGCACCGGTTGCAGCTGCGGCCCGAAGCCGAACTCGAAGGCGTGTCGGTGGACGCGATCCTGCGCGCGGTGCTCGCTCAGGTGCAGGTCCCGATCTAACGTGACGCTCACCGGCCGGTTCGTCGCCCTCGTCGCCCTCGGCGTCGTGCCGATCGTGCTGCTCGGGCGAACGCCCGGCACCGCGGCGGCCGTGCTCGGGCTGTGGCTGCTGACCGTGCTGGCCCTCGGCATCCTCGACCTGTCGCTCGCCGGGTCGCCCCGCGCGATCGGCCTGGCCAGGAACCTGCCCGCCCGGGTGCGCCTGGGCGAGTCCGTGACGAGCGACCTGTACCTGAGCAACACCGGTACCCGGGACCTGAGACTGGTGCTGCGGGATGCCTGGCAGCCCTCCGCCGGCGCCGGGAACAACCGCACCCCGCTGACCGTGCCGCGCGGGGAACGACGCCTGGCGTCGCTGACGTTGACCCCGATTCGGCGCGGCGAGCGGAGGGTGGAGCAGGTGACCGTGCGCTCATCCGGGCCACTCGGGCTGTGGGCGCGGCAGGCGACGCTGCTGGCGCCGGGGCGCATCCGGGTTCTGCCGCCCTTCAACGCGCGCAAACACCTGCCCTCGCGGATCACCCGGCTCAAGGAACTCGACGGGCGCACCAGCCTGCTGGTGCGCGGTCAGGGCACCGAATTCGATTCCCTGCGCGAGTACGTTCGGGGCGACGACGTGCGCTCCATCGACTGGCGGGCCACGGCCAGGCGCGGCGACACCATGGTGCGCACCTGGCGGCCCGAACGGGACCGCCGGGTCGTCATCGTCGTCGACAGCGGCCGCACCTCGGCGGCGCGGGTGGACGACGAGCCCCGCCTCGACACGGCCTTCGAGGCGTCGCTGCTGCTCGCCGCACTGGCATCGAAGGCCGGCGACCGCGTCGACTTCATCGCCTACGACCGCCGCACCCGTGGGCGGGTGCAGGGCGCGCAGGGAGCGGAGCTGCTCTCCCGCATGGTCGACACGATGGCCATGATCGAACCCGAGCTGATCGAGACCGACTGGTCCTCGGTGCCCGGCCAGGTGCGCCAGGTCACCACCCAGCGAGCACTGGTGGTGCTGATCACCTCGATCGATGCGGCCGGCGCCTCGAGTGCGCTGCTCTCCATGCTGCCGCAGCTGACCCGGCACCACACCGTCGTCGTGGCATCCGTCACCGACCCCACCACCCTGCAGGCCACCCGCGAACGCGGCAACCGCGAGGAGATCTACCGGGCGGCGGCGGCCGAACGGGCCCTGCTGGACGTGGCCCGGGTGTCGGCCGCCATCCGTCAGCAGGGCGCGGACGTCGTCACCGGGGCGCCCGCCGATCTGCCGCCGGACCTGGCCGACCGGTACATCGCCTTGAAGTCGGCCGGCCGCCTCTGAGTCGCGGGCCGCGGGCGCTCGCGCCACGGGCCGCGGCTGGTGATCTGCAGGGCTACGCCGCGTAGATCCGAGTGCTGCCGGCCTCGAATTCGGCCAGGTCGCCGGTCTCCCCCGCCCGCACCGCGCGGCCGCCGAGCACCAGTATGTAGGCCAGGAACGCCAGCAGGGCAGCAGCCCCGATGCCTATCTTGACCGGCCAGGGCCAGGGTGCCGGGGTGACGAAACCCTCGATCACCCCGGAGACCAGCAGGACGAACATCAGACCGATCGCCACCGTGGACAGTGCGCGCGCGTCTTCGGCCAGGGCCTGGCCGCGGGTGCGGGGGCCCGGGGCGATCCAGGCCCAGAAAATGCGGAGCCCTCCGGCGGCGGCCACGAAGATGGCGGTCAGTTCGAGCATGCCGTGCGGGGCGATGTAGAGGAAGAACACGTCGCCCTTGCCGTAGGCGAACATGACGGCTGCCGTGATCCCCACGTTCTGCGCGTTCTGCAGCACGATGTAAGGCACGTACACGCCGAGGATGCCGAAGGCGATGCACTGGGCGGCGATCCACGCGTTGTTGGTCCAGACCTGGCCGGTGAAGGATGCCGCCGGGTTCTCGGAGTAGTAGTTGACGAAGTCTTCGTTGACGAGTTTTTGGAGCTGCGCGTCGGAGCCGATGTTGGCGAGTACCTGCGGGTCCCCGGATACCCACATCGCGTAGAGGCCGGCCACCACGACCGTGACCAACGCCACCGCCAGGGTCAGCCAGCGCAGGCGATAGAGGGCCGCCGGCAGCTGCAGCACGAAGAACCGCGGAATCTGGGAGACCACGCTGGCGCTGGCGCCGGTGAACCTCAACCGGGCCCGGGACAGCGCCACGGAAAGACGGTCGCCCTGCACGGTCGACCCGGTGGTGGTCTTGATGAAGGAGAGCTGCGTCGCACCCGCCTGATAACGCTCGATCAGCTCGTCGGATTGCGCGCCGGACAGCCGCCGCTGCGAGCCGAGTTCGGCCAGGCGGCCCCATTCGGCGCGGTGCGCCGCTGAATACGCGTCAAGGTCCATCTGTTCTAATAGTAGACATGGCGCAGTCCGCTAATGTGGCCGATCACGGCGAGTATCCGCTGAGCGAGTATGAACTCCTCACGGGGGAGGCCGTCGCGCTCGACGTGCGGCCGGCCAGCGTCATCCTGCGGGCAGCGGGCACGATCATCGATTGGGTCGCGTACCTGCTGCTCTTCCTCGCGATGGCCTACATCGTCTCGATCCTGGCCGGTCAGGCCCTCGACGATGCGCTCGTGCGGGCTCTCGGCATCGTGGGGCTGGTGTTCTCCATCCTGGTTGTGCCGATGACCGTCGAAACACTCTCCGGCGGGCGATCCCTGGGCAAACTCGCCATCGGGGCGCGGATCGTGCGAGACGACGGCGGCGCAATCCAGTTGCGGCACGCCTTCATCCGCGCACTGCTCGGCGTGATCGAGATCTACCTCACCTTCGGCGGCCTGGCCGCCACGACGGCACTGCTGAACGGCAAGTCGAAGCGTCTGGGTGACCTCCTGGCCGGCACCTACAGCCAGCACGAGCGAGTGCCAACGCTTCGGGTCGCCGTGCACGGGCTGCCGGAGGAACTCGAGACCTGGGCGCAGACGGTCGACATCATCCGGCTGCCCGACCGCCTGTCCCGCCGCATCGCTCAATTTCTGGACCAGGCGGCGAAACTGACGCCCCCGACCCGGGTGCGCCTGGCCGAGAGCCTGGCCGCCGAGGCAGCTCCCTTTGTCTCACCCCTCCCCCCGGTGCCGCCCGAGTTGTTCCTGGCCGGGGTGGCGGCCGTGCGTCGCTCGCGCGAGTTCGCCGCCCTGATCCTGGAGCGCGACCGCCTGGAGCGCCTGCAGCCGGTGCTCAGCACTCTGCCGCACAACTTCCCGCAGCGCTGAGTCCGGCCACTCGCCGTCGCCCGCTGAATGTCACGTACTGCCGTTCGCTCGCCGTGCTCTCGTCCCGGCACGCCGGATGGCTTTCTCGAACCGACGAGCCTCAGCGACCAGGGCATCGTACTCGGCGGTGCGGCGCAGGACGTTCTCGTGGTCCTGGCGAATCGCTTCGAAGTGCGCCCTGAGGACTGGATCTGTGGTCTTTCGTGATTCATCCACGTCGACGACTGTGCCAGGGACCTCCGACGCTGGCGCCTCCGGTGCCCTGACGGCCCGGCTGCCCGCCAGATCACGTGTGTAAGCGCCCGCCCAGGCTGCCGTTGGGATCCCGCGGATCACCGTTCTCGTGGCGCGGGTTTCTCGGCNCGCTCGCCATCACGCTGCGGACGATCGGAGTTCCCACGGTAGGGGGCACGCTCGCCACCACCGGTGGGGCGCTCGGAGTTCCCCCGGTACGGAGGACGATCGCCGTCCTGCCGCGGTCGATCCGACCGGCCCTGGTAACCGCCGGAGCGACGTTCGTCGCGTCCGCCGTCGCGTGATTCGTTATCGTGCGATCCTGTGGGGCTCACTGTGTCTCCTGTGTAATTGTGCCTGTCATTTCGACAGACTCTTCAATCGTAACTTAACGCCAATTGGCCACCCCGAGAGGTGGCCGTATTGGTTGTTGTGACTGACTCAGGTCCGGCGCTGTCCTTCCCACCCCGGTCTGCGCAACGAGACACTCTCCCCCAGGGCCCAACGGCTGTGCCTGTTCCGGTCGAGAGTGGCCGGTAGCGCGGTCACTCTCGACCGGAATGGGCACTCTCGCCGGATGGTTCGCATGCCGGCAGCCCTCTGCGTGCACCTGGCAGACGGATGTGGCGCAGGCGGCAGCGGCGGCGTAGCCGCGACTTCACGAGCAGGCTCCCCCACGAAGACATTCTGGTCCCGGTGGCCGTGGTCTTGCGCGCCGAGGCCGGCCGGGCGCCGTCCCTCCCCCGTTGTCGTTGTCGGGNCGCCCGCCCAGGCTGCCGTTGGGATCCCGCGGATCACCGTTCTCGTGGCGCGGGTTTCTCGGCGCGCAGGTTGTGCTCGCGGGCGCAGGATTTACCGTGCGCCGGCGGGCACAGGGTGCGCCGCGACGGCGCCCCCTCCCGGGCCGGGCCGGCCCCGGAGGCACCCGGGCCGCCCGGAGTGTGCCTGTTCCGGTCGAGAGTGCCCGGTAGCACGGTCACTCTCGACCGGAACGGGCACTCTCACCCGGACGTCAACGAGGGAAGGCCACCCCTGAGGGTGGCCTTCCCTCGTTGATACCGCGCACGAGCACGGTGGTGCGGGGTGTGTGGGTTAACGCAGAATGGCCACCCCTGAGGGTGGCCATTCTGCGTGTTACCAAGTTAAGTCCGGCGGTGTCCTACTCTCCCACAGGGTCCCCCCTGCAGTACCATCGGCGCAGAGAGTCTTAGCTTCCGGGTTCGGAATGTGACCGGG
>NZ_SOGU01000090.1:0-232764 GCF_004403275.1 Cryobacterium sp. TMT4-10 | reverse complement strand
CCCGCGGCGCGGTATCCGCGGTCCCCGTCGCGAATCGGTGGGCCTCGTCGATGAGGTCTGCCAGTGCGGCGGCGTCCTGGGCCAGCTTGCCGTGCGCCTCGCGGATGGCGTCGAAGTACTCACCGCGTGTCTCCTGCTGTTCGATGAACGAGGGCTTCATGAGGATCACGTTACGGGTACCCACTGACATTGCCCGCGGCATCCGCCCGCCGTGCCGTGCCCTGTGGATAACCTGATCAACAGTGGAATGTGGAGGGATTGATTCATCCGCACACGGACTTCGGTTCACGGTTCTGGGAACGCGAACCTGACCCATCGCGGGGTTGTGGAGTATGAATGAGCCAGGGTGACTGGAAGTGGAACCGAGGACGACCCGTGGCAGTTGGGGACCGCCCCCGGTACGTCGCGGTACACGATGTACCGGGACGAGCAGGGTGACCCACCGGCCGTCGTGTGCCAGGTGGGGGCGACGACGCTGAAGTACCGCGTGAGCGCGATCGTCGATCTGACCGCCTGGTTGCGTGAACGCGGAGACTGGGTCGCGCTCGGGGCCGCTGACGAAACGAAGCCGGCCGCCGAGGGCACGGTCGAGGCATGGGGGCGAGCCGAGAGCAACCCGGTCGGGGGCTGGTACGGCCTGCGCAAAGGGTATCGGGGCAGATTCGGCATGTACCTCCCGCCCCTGCTCGAGGCTCTGGGCCTCGTGGAACTCACCCACGAGGCACGCAACAACAGGGTGCGCGCCATCCCACAGAGTTGACGCGACCGCGCCCGGCCGTACGAGACCTGGATTCGGGTGTCGTCCCTCCCCAATTCCACGCACCGTGCGTTCTCCACATAAGCGCGGCCGGCCGACCAGTGGTGCGCCCGCCATCGCACACTCGGACTGTGCGAGCTGGGGCGGCGGAGACAGGCACGAGCCGTCGTCCCAGCTCGCATGCACCGGGTCATCCGCCCGGCGCACGACCGCGTGCAGGGAGAAGATCATGAGCGACACCATCACCGTGACCGGAATCGTGGCGACCTCGCCGCGCCACCTCGTGACCAGTTCAGGGCTGGCCATCACCTCTTTCCGGCTGGCGTCCGGCCAGCGCCGATTCGACCGCACCAAGCAGGCCTGGGTGGATGCCGACACCAACTGGTATTCGGTCTCGGCGTTTCGCCAACTCGCCCACAACGTGGTGGATTCGGTGCAGAAAGGGCAGCACGTCGTCGTGATCGGGCGTCTGCGCATCCGGGCCTGGGAGAACGCCGACCGCAACGGCACCTCGGTGGAGGTGGAGGCCGATTCCGTCGGGCACGACCTCGCCTGGTGCACCACGATCGCCCGGCGCACGGTGGCGTCCCCGGAACGTCAGCTCGATCCGTCGGCCGAGACCGCAGATTCCGCAGGTTCGGCTGAGGTCCAGTCGGAGGAGCCCGTCGAGTTGAGCCAGCCGGGCCCGCTGAGCCGGCCGGATCAGGATTCCGACGGGTTCCTGCCGGCCGGCAGCGCCACCCTGGTGAGCCTGGAGACGTAGCCGGGCGACGCGCTTCTCGGTCCGGCTCGAGGCTGGGCCGACTCGCAGCTTGGCCGGCTGGCATCTGGCAGACTCGGAGGGCTGACCGCGCCGCGGTCTCGGGAGGATGCAGCGTGCCGGCTTCACAGAGGATGGGACCCAGGCTCCATCGAACCGGCACCCCCACCGGCACCGGCACCCGGATCCGACACCGGACGGGCCAGGTCGGGCTGATTACGGTGCTCAGCGTGATCGCGGGTCTCGGCCTCGTCGGGTGCTCCGCCACGTCGCCGGGACCGACTCCGGCTCGGACATCGGCGCCCTCGGCGAGCCCGTCGGAGAACGCCACCCCGTCCCCAAGTGCGGCGCCGGTGGCCGGCCCCGTGCTGCGGCCCGAGCTCGACGCCGCGGCCAACCTCGACTATTTCGACGCCGTCGCAGCCGCGGTCGTGGCCGCCGATTCCGGCGCCGGCGGGCGCGCGTTCATCGACGCGCTCGCCCGGGGCGGCTTCGACAAGGCCCAGATGTCCGTCACCTTCGACGACACCAGCGCCGAGCTCGCCGCGGACTCGATCCAGTTCGCCGTGCGCATGGGCGAAGAGTGCCTGATCGGACAGAACGGTCCGGCCACCGGCGGCTATCACGGCGCCGTCCTGCCGGTGCTGGGTTCGGGAACGTGTCTGGTCGGGGTCACGCGCCAAATAGACTGGTAAGCACTATGGCTGAATTTATCTACACGATGGTCCGCGCTCGCAAGGCGGTGGGCGACAAGCTCATCCTCGACGACGTCACCATGTCATTCTTCCCCGGCGCCAAAATCGGAATCGTGGGGCCGAACGGCGCGGGAAAGTCCACGATCCTCAAGATCATGGCCGGACTGGACACCCCCAGCAACGGCGAGGCGAAGCTCTCACCCGGCTACACGGTCGGCATCCTGATGCAGGAGCCCGAACTCGACGAGACCAAGACCGTCCTCGAGAACGTGCAGGAAGGCGTCGGCCCGATCAAGGCCAAGGTCGACCGGTTCAACGAAATCAGCCTCGCCCTCGCCGAACCCGACGCGGACTTCGACGCCCTGCTGGCGGAGATGGGCACCCTGCAGGAAGCCATCGACGCGGCCGACGCGTGGGACCTCGACTCCCAGCTCGAGCAGGCGATGGACGCCCTCCGCACCCCGCCGGGAGACTACGCCGTCGCGGACCTCTCCGGTGGTGAGAAGCGCCGCGTGGCGCTGACCAAGCTGCTGCTGCAGAAGCCCGACCTGCTCCTCCTCGACGAGCCCACTAACCACCTCGACGCCGAGAGCGTGCTCTGGCTGGAGCAGCACCTCGCCCAGTACCCCGGCGCAGTCCTCGCCGTCACCCACGACCGGTACTTCCTCGACCACGTGGCCGAGTGGATCGCCGAAGTGGACCGCGGCCACCTGTACCCCTACGAGGGCAACTACTCGACCTACCTCGAGAAGAAGCAGGAACGACTGCTGATCGCGGGCAAGAAGGACGCGAAGATGGCCAAGCGCCTCGCGGACGAGCTCGAGTGGGTGCGCTCGAACGCGAAGGGCCGTCAGGCGAAGTCCAAGGCGCGCCTCGCCCGTTACGAAGAGATGGCGGCGGCTGCCGAGAGCACCCGCAAGCTCGACTTCGAAGAGATCCAGATTCCCGTCGGACCGCGCCTTGGCGCCCAGGTCATCGACGCCAAGAAGGTCAAGAAGGGCTTCGGGGACCGGGTCCTGATCGAGGACCTCTCCTTCACCCTCCCGCGCAACGGCATCGTCGGCATCATCGGCCCGAACGGCGTGGGAAAGACCACCCTGTTCAAGACCATCGTCGGCCTTGAACCCCTCGACCAGGGCGAACTGAAGATCGGCGAGACCGTCGACATCTCCTACGTCGACCAGAGCCGAAGCGGCATCGACCCGAACAAGTCGCTGTGGGAGGTCGTCTCCGACGGCCAGGACTACATCCAGGTCGGCAAGACCGAGATCCCGTCCCGCGCCTACGTCTCCACGTTCGGGTTCAAGGGTCCGGACCAGCAGAAGAAGGCCGGCGTGCTCTCCGGTGGAGAGCGCAACCGCCTGAACCTGGCGCTCACCCTCAAGCAGGGCGGCAACCTGCTGCTGCTCGACGAGCCCACTAACGACCTGGACGTCGAAACGCTCGGCTCGCTCGAGAACGCGCTGCTCGAATTCCCCGGCTGCGCCGTGGTGATCACTCACGACCGGTGGTTCCTCGACCGGATCGCGACCCACATCCTCTCGTATGAGGGCACCGACGAAGACCCGGCCAACTGGTACTGGTTCGAGGGCAACTTCGAATCGTACGAACAGAACAAGATCGCTCGGCTCGGCCCGGATGCCGCCAAGCCGCACCGTTCCGCGTACCGCAAGCTCACGCGCGACTAGGACCCCGGATGAAGCTGCACGTTCCCGTCCGGCTGCGCTGGTCAGACCTTGACGCGTACGGCCACGTCAACAACGCCGAGATGCTGCGCCTCCTGGAGGATGCGCGGATCCAGGCGTTCTGGCCGGACGAGGACGGCACCGGCCCCGGGGCCGAAGGCGGCACCGCGGTGCTGGACGGGCGGCCGGGGGCGGCGACGCTGACTCTCATCGCGCGACTGGAAGCCGAGTACCTCGCGCCGATCCCGTACCTGAGACAGCCCGTGGACATCCGTCTGTGGCTGGGCAAGCTCGGCGGCGCCAGCCTCGAGGTCTGCTACGAGGTCTGGAGCCCGGTCGGCGTCGAGCCGGCGAAGCTGTACGCCCAGGCGAGCACCACGATCGTGCTCGTCGATGCCGTGACCGAGCGCCCGCGCAAGATCAACGAGGTCGAACGAGCCGCCTGGGCGCCCTACGTGGACGAGCCGATCAGGTTCACCCGGCGCGCGTCCCTGCCGGAGGCCTGAGGCCCGGGCTTCGCCGACGGGGTGGTTCAGCCGGCAGAGGCAATCAGCCCGCGGAGACGGTGTCGTCGGTGACGGTGACCTTCACGGATGCAAGCGCGGTCGTCGCCGGTCCGGCGAGGACCTCGCCGGTGGCCGCGTCGAATTTGGACCCGTGGCAGGGGCAGTCGAATTTCTTGTCCAGGGGTTTGACGACGCAGCCCTGGTGGGTGCAGATGGCGCTGAACCCGACCACGGTGCCCTCGGTCGGCTGGCTGAGCATGATCGGCTTGCCGTTCAGTTCGGCCACGATCGAGCCGCCCACGGGAATGTCGGCCAGCTTGGCGACCTCGACCGGCCCGCCGGAGCCCGCCCCGCCCGAATCGGGGGAGCCGGTGCTGCAGCCGACCAGGGCCACCGCTGTTCCGGCGGTGCCGAGCAGGATCGCGCTGCGGCGGGAGATGTCGGTGGGCTTCGTCATATCGGTCTACTCCGCGTTGGTGGGCACGCGCAGCATGCCCTCCTGGGCGACCGTCGCCAGGAGCAGGCCGGACCGGCTGAAGATGCTGCCGGTGGAGAGCCCGCGTCCGCCCTGGGCGGTCGGGGAATCCTGCACGTACAGCATCCACTCGTCGGCCCGGCCGAAGCGGTGGAACCACATCGCGTGGTCGAGGCTGGCGACCTTGAGCCCCGGCGTGGCCCAGGCGATGCCGTGCCGCCGCATGATGGGCTCCATGATCGAGTAGTCGCTCGCGTAGGCCAGCGCCGCCCGGTGCAGGTCGGGGTCGTCGGGGAGCGGCCCGAGGGTCTTCATCCACACGGCCTGGCGGGACGTGTGCTCGCCGTTCACCGTGAGGTAGATCGGCGAGGGAACGTGCCGCATGTCGAAGGGGCGCTCACTGGCCCAGTACCGGGCGATCGAGTGGTCGACCTGCGCGAGCGATTCCGCGGCGGTCGGGAGGGATTCCGGAGCGGGGAGGTCGGAGGGCATCTCGATGTGGTGTTCGAGCCCCTCGTCCACGTCCTGGAAGGACGCGATCATCGACAGGATCGGGTGCCCGTCCTGGTAGGCCTGTGTGCGGCGGGTGGAGAAGGAACGGCCGTCGTGGATGCGGTCCACAGAAAAGGTGATCGGCTGGCCCACGTCGCCGGGGCGCAGGAAGTAGCCGTGCATGGAGTGCACGTGCCGGTCGTCCGGCACGGTCCTCATCGCGGCGACGAGGGACTGGGCGAGCACCTGTCCGCCGAAGACGCGGCCGAGCGGCATCCACTGCGACGGGCCGGTGAAGATGTCTTCGCTGGTGCGGGCTCCCGTGTCCGTGAGGTCGAGAGCGGTCAGGAGACCTTCCATTTGGATATCCATGCGGCCTCCTCAGGCGGGCGACGCAGGGTCCGGACGGCCCCGCGCGTACTTGGTAGTTTAGGAGTAGATGAGCAAGTCATTTTCTCTCCCAGACTCCCTGTCCCTTCGCGATCTTCAGGTGTACCTCTCCCGTGCCGGCCGGGTGGAGGACGGTTCCGTGCGCCTGATCCAGGCTGCGGGCGTGCTCGCCGTCTACACCGCCATCCTCTATCCCCGCGGCCTGCTGGACTCCAGCCCGACCGTGCTGGGCCTGCGCACGTTCGCGCTCACCGCCCCGGTCGACCTCGACGCGGTGGTGCCCGTGCGCTCCCTCCTCGACCGGCTCGCCCGGCTGACCGCGGCGGTGTCGGAGCCGGAGGCTGCGGTGACCGTGACGGTGCCGCTCGAGGTGACCACGGTGACGTGGGCCGGGATCTCGCCGCCCACGGGCGGCTGGACCCTGCTGGGCCAGACGGATGCCGCGCTGCTCGAGGGTGCCGCGAAGACCGGCATCGAAGAAGTCGCCGCGGTCATCCCGTCCGGGACCGGCGCGCAGATCGTGCAGCGGGTGCGGTCCGAGGTCTGGAGCCGCCCGATCCCCGGCCTGGAGATCGTGCCGTCCGGCGCCGCCTTCGCCGCCGTCAGCCTCGGCTTCCTGGCGAAGGACGAACCCGTGCGCCTGTACGAGACGGGCCTGTGGACCCGGATGAGCACGAGCCGCGGCCACATCCTGGTGCGCCGCAAGTCCTGGTCGCTCCAGGCCTGATCCGCCTCACCGAGTCCGCCTCACCGAGTCCGCCTCACCGAGTCCGCCTACCCGAGTCCGCCTACCCGAGTGGGGCGTCCCCGGCGGCCAGCAGGGCCGCCCAGAGGTCGGCCCGCGCGTGGAACGTGCCGAGGTCCCGGCCGAGCAGAGCCTCGGCCTGGTCGATCCGGCCACGCACGGTGTGGCGGTGCACCCCCAGTTCGGCCGCGGCCGGGCCGAACTGGCCGTTCTGCTCGAGCCATGCCCGGAGGGTCCCCAGCAGCGCCGTGCCGTGCGCGGCATCGTGGTCGGAGAGCGGCCGGAGGGTGGCGCGGCCGACTTCGGAGGCATCCGTGCGGGCCAGGAACGCCAGCACCCCCTGCCGGGAGATGACCTCGAACTCGACGATTCCGGGGGCGCCCTCGTTGGATCGCTCGAGCGATTGCCGGGCCTGGGCGACCAGATGCTGCAGTGACGGGTAGCCGCCGTGGTCGGACACCCCGACGTGCAGCCCGAAGCTCACCAGCTCGTCGAGGAGCGGACCGCCGGTCTGGTCGACGCAGAGCATGACCGACCTGCCCTCGCGGGCGAAGAAGAGCTGCCCGGGTCGTTCCTCCACGCGCAGCTCGAGGAACTCGGTCAGGGCGTCCAGGCGTTCGGGCAGGGGCTCGACGATGGCGATCCGCACCGGCTCGTGGGGGAGCGGCCCCCACATCTCGCGGGAGATGGTCTGGGCGAGCTCCACGTCCCCGCCGAGGAGCGCGTGCAGCAGGCCCGAGCGCAGGTGGCCGCGGGCACGGTCCAGGGCACTGTTCTGCTCGAGCGCGAGCCCGGCCATCGCGATGACGCTGGTCACCACCTCCTGGCTTGCCTGGTCGAGTTCGGTGGCACCGCCGAGGGCCAGCACGCCGCGGAGCTGGTCCCGCCGGCCCAGCGTCTGCAGGGTCAGGGTCTCGCCGCCCTCGTCGAGGGTGGTGCTGGCCCGCTGCCCGCGGTGCAGCAGCCGGGCGGCCTCCTGCTGCACCCGGGCCAGGGAGCCCCGGGAGTTCGCGCCGCCCGAGGCCGCGAACGTGTCCCGCGGGAAGACCCGGTCGAGGGCGCCGCTCGCGTCGAACAGCGCCACCCAGTGGTTCAGCTGCCGGGACAGTTCGCTGAGCGTGGCGCTGAGGCCGTCCGGCCGGAGGGCGGCGAGCGAGATCGCACGCTGGGCTCCGAGCGCCCAGGTGTGCCGGGCGTAGCGCAGCTCCGCGACGAGGTCGCCGGCCGCGCGGGCGACCGCGATGAAGGGCGTGCCGTAGGGCACCTCGACCAGGGGCAGGCCGTGGGCGAGGCAGGCGGCGACCAGCGGATCGGGCGTGCCGTCGCGCACGACCTCGGTGCCGAAGCCGAGGGCGGCGATGCCGCGGGCGCGTAGCCGCGACACGTACTCGGCGTAGAAGGCATCCGTCGTGCCCTCGGCGGCGAATTGAGTGCCCGTGGTGAGCAGCACCTGGCCGGCGGAGAGGAACGGCGTCGGGTCGGCCAGGTCGGAGCTGTGCACCCATTCCACGGACTGCTCCAGCGCCTGGGCCGGCAACGATGCCTCGGGTGTGAGCAGGCGCAGCCGCAGACCCGGCTGGTCGAGCAGGCGGCGCAGGGGCGGCAGCAGCGGCGGGGCCGCGATCGGGGACATGGACCAAGTGTACAAGATGGCGGATTACTCCCATGGGAATGTACAGAATGGCGGGTGCCGGCGCACCGCGAGCCGCCATAGAGTGTGGCAATTGGCATCGTCGCCGGCAGCGCGCCGATGCATCTCGGTCCCAGAACTGGAGCAGCCATGACCATTGTCGAATCCCTTGCCCAAGAAACCCCCGTCGGCGGACCCTCCCTCCCGCAGGAGCGACGCCTCGTCACGGCGATCCCCGGTCCGAAGTCGCAGGAACTCAGCGCCCGCAAGGCGCAGGCCGTCTCGGCCGGCGTGGGCGTCACCCTGCCCGTGTACATCGTGGCCGCCGGCGGCGGCGTGCTGGTCGACGTGGACGGCAACTCCCTGATCGACCTCGGCAGCGGCATCGCCGTGACCGGGATCGGCAACAGTGCCCCCGAGGTGGTCGCGGCCGTCGCCGCCCAGCTCGCCCAGTTCACGCACACCTGCTTCACCGTCGCGCCCTACGACTCCTACATCGCCGTGGCCGAAACGCTCAACCGGCTCACCCCCGGCGACCACCCCAAGCGCAGCGCGCTGTTCAACTCCGGCGCCGAGGCCGTGGAGAACGCGGTCAAGATCGCCCGGCACTACACCGGCAAGCAGGCCGTCGTCGCCTTCGACCACGCGTACCACGGCCGCACCACGCTCACCATGGGCCTGACGGCCAAGAACCAGCCCTACAAGAACGGTTTCGGCCCCTTCGCCGCGGAGATCTACCGCGCGCCGATGTCCTACCCCTACCGTGACGGCGGCCTGGACGGCGTTGCCGCGGCCACCCGCGCCATCTCCCAGATCGAGAAGCAGATCGGGGCGGACAACCTCGCGGCCCTGATCATCGAGCCGATCCAGGGCGAGGGCGGCTTCATCGTTCCCGCCCCGGGCTTCCTGCCCACCCTGGTCGCGTGGTGCCGCGCCAACGGGGTCGTCTTCATTGCCGACGAGGTGCAGACCGGCTTCGCCCGCACCGGCGACATGTTCGCGAGCGAGCACGAAGGCATCGTGCCGGACATCATGGTGATGGCCAAGGGCATCGCCGGCGGCCTGCCCCTCTCCGCCGTCACCGGCCGGGCCGAGATCATGGACGCCCCCCAGGTCGGCGGCATCGGCGGCACCTACGGCGGCAACCCGCTCGCCTGCGCCGCGGCCCTCGCGACCATGGAAAGCTACGAGAAAGACGACCTGGCCCGGCGGGCGCGGGACATCGGCGTCATCATGACCGGTCGACTGAACGCACTGCGGGCCGTCGACAAGCGCGTCGGCGACGTACGCGGTCGCGGTGCCATGATCGCGATCGAACTCGTCGACCCGGTCACCGGCGACCCGGATGCCGCCCTCACCGGCCGCATCGTGTCCGCCGCCCACGCGCAGGGAGTCATCCTGCTCACCTGCGGCACCTACGGCAACGTGATCCGCTTCCTGCCGCCGCTGAGCATCCCCGACGCCCTCCTGGTCGAGGGCCTGCAGGTTCTCGCGAGCGCCCTGGCCGCCGCATGAGCCTGCTCGAGGCCGCGCCGGCGCCCCTGGCGCTGCCGCAGGCGACCCCGCAGGCGACCCCCCTGGCCACCCCGCTCGACGACGCACGCTCCCAGCTCCGCGCCGCCATCGGCGTGCTCGGCTACAGCGACGGCCTGCACTCCCTGCTCGCCACCCCGCGGCGCGAGATGACGGTCGCCGTGCCGCTCCGCCGCGACGACGGAACCACCCGCCTCTTCACCGGCTACCGGGTGCAGCACAACCTGTCCCGCGGCCCCGCGAAGGGCGGCCTGCGCTACAGCCCGAACGTCACCCTCGACGAGGTGCGTGCCCTCGCCATGTGGATGACCTGGAAATGCGCCCTGCTGGACGTGCCGTACGGCGGTGCCAAGGGCGGAGTCACCATCGACCCCCGCCTGTTCTCCCAGCCCGAACTGGAACGCGTCACCCGCCGCTACACCAGCGAGATCCTGCCCATCATCGGCCCGGAGAAGGACATCCCGGCACCCGACATGGGCACCGACGAGCGCACCATGGCCTGGATCATGGACACCTACTCCGTCAACGTCGGCTACACCGTCCCCGGGATCGTGACCGGCAAGCCGATCAGCCTGGGCGGCTCCCACGGCCGCGCCAGCGCCACCTCGCGCGGCGTTACCCACATGGCCATCGCGGCGTTGAAGCACCGCGGCATCCGTCCCGAAGGGGCGACCGCGGCGGTGCAGGGCTTCGGCAAGGTCGGTCACGACGCCGCCGTCTTCCTCACCGACGCCGGCGTGCGCGTGGTGGCCGTGAGCGACCAGTACGGCGCCGTGTACAACGCCGCCGGCCTCGACTTCGAACGGCTCAGCGCGCACGTCGCCACGACCGGCAGGGTCGTCGGCTTCGCCGGGGCCGAACCGATCGACGGGGACGCCCTGCTCGAACTGCCCGTCGACCTGCTCGTGCCGGCCGCCGTCGAAGGCGTGCTGCACGAGGGCAACGCGGCGCGCGTCACCGCGCGGGTCATCGTCGAGGGTGCCAACGGCCCCACCTCGCCCGCGGCCGACGCCATCTTCGCCGCCAACGGGCAGCTCGTTGTGCCCGATATCCTCGCCAACGCCGGCGGCGTCATCGTCTCCTACTTCGAATGGGTGCAGGGCAACCAGGCCTACTGGTGGAACGCCGCGGAGGTCGAGCACAAACTGGCCGAACGGATGCTCGCCGCCTGGCACCAGGTCGTCGACTACGCCGCCGCCCGCGACCTGTCCCTGCGCGCCGCCGCCACCGTGCTCGCCGTCGAACGGGTCGCGGAAGCGCACCTGCTGCGCGGCCTCTACCCCTGATCCCAGTCCGGCACCGTCCCCCCTCCTGCATTACCCGCATCGCATCGGAAAGAGAATCATCGTGTCCACCCGTGAAACCGAACTGCTCGCCCGCGTCCCGGCCGGCCTCTACATCGACGGCGCCTGGCAGCAGGGCGGCGGCGAGCCGATCGACGTCACCGACCCGGCGACGGGCGTTGTGCTCAAACAGATCGCCAACGCGGATGCCGCCGACGGCATCCGTGCCCTCGACGCGGCCGTCGCCGCGGCCGACTCGTGGGCGGCCACCGCGCCGCGGGTGCGGGCCGAGATCCTGCGCCGCGCCTTCGACCTGCTGCAGGAGCGCCGCGACGACTTCGCCCTGCTGATGACGATGGAGATGGGCAAGCCGCTCGCCGAGGCCAACGGCGAAGTCACCTACGGCGGGGAGTTCCTGCGCTGGTTCAGCGAGGAGGCCGTGCGCATCAGCGGCCGCTACGGGCTGAACCCCGAGGGCACCGGCTCCATGGTCGTGTCCCAGCGGCCGGTGGGCCCGTGCCTGCTGATCACGCCGTGGAACTTCCCGCTCGCCATGGCCACCCGCAAGATCGCCCCGGCGCTCGCCGCCGGCTGCACGGTCGTCGTGAAGCCGGCCGAGCTGACCCCGCTGACCACCCTGTTCTTCGTGCAACTGCTCGAGGACGCGGGCGTCCCGGCCGGCGTCGTCAACGTGATCACGACCTCGGACTCGTCGACCGTGGCCGCGCCGATCATCGCCGACCCCCGGCTGCGCAAGCTCAGCTTCACCGGGTCCACCGCCGTCGGCCGCAAGCTGATCGTGCAGGCCGCCCAGGGGGTGCTGCGCACCTCGATGGAACTGGGCGGCAACGCCCCGTTCGTCGTGTTCGAGGACGCGGACCTGGACAAGGCCGTCGAGGGCGCCATGCTGGCGAAGTTCCGCAACATCGGCCAGGCCTGCACCGCGGCCAACCGGTTCATCGTGCACGAGTCGGTGGCGGGCGAGTTCGCCCGCCGCGTGGCCGACCGGGTCACCGCGCTGAAGATGGGCCGCGGCACCGAGTCCGGCGTCACCATCGGCCCCCTCGTCAACGAGGCCGCCGTCGCCGGCACCGACGCGCTCGTCAAGGACGCGCTGGCCCACGGCGCCACCCTGCTCACCGGCGGGGTGCGCCCGGCCGGCCCCGGCTCCTTCTACGAGCCGACCGTGCTGACCGGCGTCACGCCGGGCAGCGCCATCCTGAGCGAAGAGATCTTCGGCCCCGTCGTGGGAATCGTCACCTTCACCGACGAGGCCGAGGCCGTGCGTTTGGCCAACTCGACCGAATACGGGCTGGTCAGCTACGTCTTCACCCAGGACCTGGCCCGCGGGCAGCGGATGATCGCCCAGCTGGACACTGGAATGATGGGGTTGAACACGGGGTTGGTTTCCAACGCCGCGGCCCCGTTCGGCGGCGTCAAACAGTCCGGTCTCGGCCGGGAAGGCGGGCTCGAGGGAATCCACGAGTACCTGTCCACCAAGTACACGCTCATCCCGGTCTCCTGACCGTTCATCGACTCCCACCATCCGCGGCATCAGCAACCACCAGCATCCAGGGGAAACAACAATGACCATCATCGAACGTGACATCGTCATCATCGGCGCCGGCGCATCCGGCCTGACCGCCGCGACCGCGCTGCAGAAGGCCGGCCACACCGTGGCCGTGCTCGAAGCGCGCGACCGCGTCGGCGGCCGGCTCTGGACCGACGACATCGAGGGCGCCATGCTCGAGATCGGCGGCCAGTGGGTCTCGCCCGACCAGGACGCGCTCAAGGACACCATCGCGGAGCTCGGCCTCGAGACCTTCGCGCGGTACCGCGACGGCGAGAGCGTCTACGTCAACGCGGCGGGCGAGCGCACCCGGTTCGAGGGCGAGATCTTCCCAGTCTCTCCCGACACCGAGCGGGAGATCGTGCGCCTGATCGAGAAGCTGGACGGGCTCGTCGCCGAAACCGACCCCGACCGGCCGTGGACGCACCCGCAGGCGAAGGAACTCGACGAGATCTCCTTCAGCGCCTGGCTGGAGCAGGAGACCACCGACCAGGAGGCCCGCGACAACATCGGCATGTTCATCGCCGGTGCCATGCTGACCAAGCCGGCCCACGCGTTCTCCACCCTGCAGGCGCTGCTGATGGCGGCCAGTGCCGGCAGCTTCAGCAACCTCGTCGACGCCGACTTCATCCTGGACGAGCGCGTCGTCGGGGGCCTGCAGCAGGTGCCGATCCTGCTCGCCGAGCGCCTCGGCGACGACGTGTTCCTCGGCCAGGCCGTGCGCGCCCTGCGCTGGAACGCGGACGGCGTCGTGGCCGTCACCGACCAGCTCGAGGTGCACGCGCGCCGCGTGATCGTGGCCGTCCCACCGGTGCTCTACAACCGGATCTCGTTCGAACCCCCGCTTCCGCGCCGCCAGCACCAGCTGCACCAGCACCTGTCGATGGGTTTTGTGATCAAGGTGCACGCGGTCTACGAGACCCCGTTCTGGCGCGAGGACGGCCTGTCCGGCACGGCCTTCAGCCCGTACGAGCTCGTGCACGAGGCCTACGACAACACGAACTTCGGCGACACCCGTGGCACGTTCGTCGGATTCGTCTCCGACGAAGCGGCCGACGAGGTCTTCACCCTCACGGCGGAGGAACGCAAGCAGCGCATCCTCACCTCGCTTTCGCACTACTTCGGCGAGAAGGCGCTCACGCCGGTCGTGTACTACGAGAGCGACTGGGGCACCGAGGAATGGACCCGCGGTGCCTACGCGGCCAGCTTCGACCTGGGCGGGCTGGCCCGGTACGGCGCCGACCTGCGCACGCCGGTGGGACCGATCTCGTTCTCCTGCAGCGACCTGGCCGGCAAGGGGTACCAGCACGTCGACGGCGCCATCCGGATGGGCCGCGACACGGCGGCCCTGGTCGCAGCCGGACTCTAGCCGCGCCGCCGGATGCCGGCTGCCGGCATCCGTCTCGCGGCGCACCTTCGGGGCGCGGGCGCATGCTCCAGCCTGCGCCCGCGTGCACAGGGTGCGCCGCGACGCCGGGGCTGCGTCTAGAGCGCCGCGGCGACCGCGCTACCCGCGGTGCGGCCCGTGAACAGGCACCCGCCGAGGAAGGTGCCCTCGAGCGAGCGGTAGCCGTGCATGCCGCCGCCGCCGAACCCGCTGGCCTCCCCGGCCGCGTACAGGCCGGGGATCGGCTGGCCGTCCGCGCCCAGGGCCCGGGCGGACAGGTCGGTTTCGATGCCGCCGAGGCTCTTCCGGGTGAGGATGTGCAGCTTCACCGCGATCAGGGGCCCGTTCTTCGGGTCGAGCAGTTTGTGCGGGCTGGCGACGCGGATGAGACGGTCGCCCCGATAGTGCCGCGCCTGCCGGATCGCGTTGATCTGGGCATCCTTTGAGAAACCGTTGTCGAGTTCCCGGTCCCGGGCGCGGATCTCCCGCTCGACGTTGGTGAAGTCCAGGCGCACCTCAGGTGCACGCTGCTATATGCCGGTCAGCAGGTCGTGCAGGGTGTCGGCGACGACGAAGTCGACGCCCTTCTCCTTGAACGCCTCCACCGGCCCCGGCGCGCCCGGGAGAAGCCTCTTCGCTAGCAACGGCAGGTTCCGGCCGGTCAGGTCGGGGTTCTGCTCACTGCCGGAGAGGGCGAATTCCTTCTGGATGATCTTCTGGGTGAGCACGAACCAGCTGTGCTCGTGTCCGGTCTTGAGGATGTACTCCAGCGAGCCGAGGGTGTCGAACCCGGGGAAGAGCGGCCCGGGCAGTCGTGCGCCGGTGGCGTCGAGCCAGAGGGAGGACGGACCGGGGAGGATACGGATGCCGTGGGCGGCCCAGACCGGGTCCCAGTTCGTGATCCCCTCGGTGTAGTGCCACATCCGGTCCCCGTTGATCAGGCGCGCGCCGCCCCGCTCGCTGATGCCGAGCATCCGTCCGTCGACGTGCGCCGGGACGCCGGAGAGAAGCTTCTTCGGCGCCGTGCCCAGGCGCGTCGGCCACTGGGCGCGCACGAGGTCGTGGTTGCCGCCGATGCCTCCGCTGGTGACGATCACGGCCGAGGCCCGCAGTTCGAAGTCACCCACCGGGTCGCGTGAACTCGCTGTGCCGCGTTCCGCGCCGTCGTCGGCGAGGCGCACTCCGCGGACGCCCACCACGCCGCCGTCCTCGATGAGGAGCTCGTCGACCCGGTGCCGATGCAGTGCGCTCACCTGGCCGGCCTGAACGCCCTGCCTCACCCGCGTGATGAAGGGCGTCAGGAGTGCCGGGCCGGTGCCCCAGACGATGTGGAACCGCGGCACCGAGTTGCCGTGTTCGAGGGCCGTGTACCCGCCGCGCTCGGCCCAGCCGACGACCGGGAAGAACCGGATGCCCAGATCGTGCAGCCAGGCACGTTTCTCGCCGCTGGCGAAGTCGAGGTAGGCATCCGCCCACAGGGTCGGCCAGTAGTCCTCGGCCCGGTCGAAGCCGGCGCTCGCGAACCAGTCCTGGCGGGCGAGCTCGGGGGAGTCGTGAACGCCGAGGCGGCGCTGCTCGGGGGAGTCGACCAGGAAGAGCCCGCCGAACGACCACCAGGCCTGGCCGCCGATGGACGCGGCGCCCTCCTGGTCGACCAGGAAGACACGTTTGCCGGCATCCAGCAGCTCACACGTCGCGACGAGCCCGGCGAGGCCGGAGCCCACGACGATGACATCGGCTTCGGTCGGGGCGGCGCGACGGGGAACCGGGTTCATCGTGACTCCATCGTCAGCGGTGCTATCGGGAGGACAGCGGGTTACTCGTCGAACGTGTTCAGCATGGCGAACGCGGCGCGCTCGAGGTAGTCCCACAGGGTGTCACGCTGCAGCGGGGGCAGCTCGCAGCTGTCGACGGCGGCGCGCATGTGTCTGAGCCAGCGGTCGCGGGCATCCGGGTTGACCTTGAACGGCTGGTGGCGCTGGCGCAGGCGCGGGTGGCCGCGCTGCTCGCTGTACGTGCCCGGACCGCCCCAGTACTGCTCGAGGAACATCGTGAGCCGCTCGACGGCCGGCCCGAGGTCGGCCTCCGGGTACATCGGCTTCAGCACCGGGTCGGTGGCGACGCCGCGGTAGAACTCGGCGACCAGTTTCTCGAAGAACGGTCGCCCGCCGACCTGCTCGTAAAACGACGGGCCGAGGGCCGCGCCGTCCTCACCGCCGCGGAGGTGGACCCCGGCGGGGGTGGCGGGGAAAACTGGGGTGGCGTCATTCGTCATCGCGGATCTCCGGGTCGGGTGCGGTGTTCCTGGCTGGTTCGGTCTTCGGCGTTTCAGCTTTCGGCGATTCGGCCCTGGGCGTTACCGGCCTGGGCGTTACCGGCCTGGGCGTTATCGGCCTGGACGCTTCGGATTTGGGCGCTTCCGGCTTGGACGCTGCCGGCTTGGACGCTTCGGGTTCGGCCTTTTCGGGTGTCACCGTGTCGGCCTTGGGCCGGCGCGGGGCCCGCGGCGCCTTGTTCTTCCTCATCGTCACCGGGGCGGTGAAGGGGCTGGTGGCGATGTCGGGCATCGACGCGGCTGCTTCGACGGCCGCGTCGGGTGCATCTTCGAAGGCGGGGGTCGTGCCGGCGTTGATGGCGCCATCCTTGCCGGCCATGACAACGCTGTTCAGCGGGGTCAGGCCGATGCCCAGGCCGTCGAGAGCCTTCTTCAGGTGCAGGCGCAGGTCGCGCGCGAAGTCCCACTTCGCCGCGACCCGGGTCTTCACCACGAGGCGCACGACGAGGGCCTCCGCGGAGATCGATTCGAGTCCCCAGATTTCGGGCTTCTCGAGGATGACGGGGCGCCACTTGCGGCTGGAGGCCAGGGCCTTCGCCACCCGGAGCAGCTCGTTCTGAACGGCTTCCACGTCGGACGAGTAGGGAATAGCGAGGTCGATGATGACGCGGGCCCAGCCCTGGGACATGTTGCCGACCCGCAGGATCTCGCCGTTGCGCACGAACCAGAGCGTGCCGTCGACGTCGCGCACCTGGGTGACACGGATGCCGACGGTCTCGACGACGCCGGAGGCGAAGCCCACGTCGACGATGTCGCCCACGCCGATCTGGTCCTCGACGACCATGAACAGGCCGTTCAGGATGTCCTTGACGATGTTCTGCGCGCCGAAACCCAGGCCGGCGCCGAGAGCGGCCGTGAGCAGGGCGAAGGACCCCAGGATGTCCGTGTTGATGATGTTGACGATCAACAGGATCGACACGATCAGCAGGGTGACGTTGAGGATGTTGGAGAGCACGGAGCCGAGGGTGCGGGTGCGCTGCACCACGCGCACCGCCGCCAGGGGGGAGACGCTCAGGGCCTGCGTGTCCAGTACGTTCTGGTTCTTCTTGACCCCGGAGACGATCTGCTGCACGACCCGTTCGATCACGAAGTGCAGCACCCAGCGCAGCACGAGTGCGCCCACGATGATGACGACGATGTTTATGGTCTTGAGCCACAGGTCGATCGTGAAAAATTGGGTGAGTTCAAGCCAGATTGCGTCAAAGTCCATAACGAGACGAGTCTACAGAGCCTCGTCCTGTCCGGATCCTGAGTCCCCTGCCCCGCGCCCCGCGCTCCTAGTCCCCGGCCCCGGCTCCGCGCCCCAACGAATTCGACGGAGATTTTGGCTGATCTGGCGATCTGGACCGGTTTAACCCGGTTCCAGGAGCAGAATCTCCGTCGAATTCGTTAGGGGCACGCGGGCGGATGCGGCGGCGCGGCTACTCCGCGTCGCGCGTCTGGGCGGCGAGGGCCCGTTCGACCCCGGCCAGGTTCTCGATCACCAGGCGGCGCAGCGCGAGCGGCTCCGGGTTGGCGTCGAGCCAGGTGCGCGTCGAGGTGACGAGCGCCCGGTTCGCGAGCGGTGCCGGGTACAGCCCGAGCACGAGCTTCTCTGCGATCGAGAAGCTGCGGGCCGCCCAGACCGACTGCAGCATGGCGAAGTACTGGTCCACGAACGGTTCGAGCAGCGCGGTGTCGTTGGCGCGCAGGAAACCGGCGGCCGTGACCCGCACGATCGTGTTCGGGGCGGTGTCCACGTCGATCAGCGACGACCAGGCGGCCTGCTTCCCCTCAGCCGTCGGGATGGCGGCGCGGGCCTGCGCGGCCGACTGGGCGCCGGTCGCGGTGTTGTCCGCGGCCAGTGCGGCGTCGATCTCGGCCGATCCGGCCTTGCCACCGGCGACGAGGGCGATGAGCAGCTCCCAGGCGAGGTCGGTGTCGATCTCCAGGCCCTCGAGCGGCACGGAGCCGTCCAGGAGCGCGGCCACGGATGCCAGCTGGCTCTCGGTGGTCGCGATACCGGCGAAGAACTTCACGAACTGGAACTGCGCGTCGGAGCCGGCTTCGGCGTGGCGGGCGAGGGACCAGAGCGCGTCCCCGACCTCCTTGATCGTCGCCGTGCGGTGCTCCTCGGCGACGTAGTAGGTGGCGGCGAGCACGACCTGGCCGAGTACCGTGCGCAGCGTGGTCGACTCGGTCTCCGTCGCGACGTTGCCGAGCACGAGCGTGATGAAGTCGCGCGGCGCCGTCTCGGCGTCGCGGGTGGCGTCCCACACCGCGCCCCAGACGATGGCGCGGGCGAGCGGGCTCTCGATCGCGGAGAGGTTCTCGAGGGCCACCTCCTGCGACGCCGGGTCGAGGCGGATCTTGGCGTAGGCCAGGTCGTCATCGTTGAGCAGGACCAGGGCGGGACGCTTCAGGCCGACCAGCGTGGGGACATCCGTCTGCGCGCCGTCGACGTCGATCTCGACCCGGTGCGAGCGCACGAGTGTGCCGTCCGCCAGGTCGTAGAAGCCGATCGCGAGGCGGTGCGGGCGAATGGTGGGGTAGTCGGCGGCGGCTGTCTGCAGCACCGTGAAGCCGGTGACGGTGCCGGTCTCGTCGACGGTGACCTCCGGGCGCAGGGTGTTCACGCCCGCGGTCTCGAGCCACAGCCTGGTCCATTCGCTGAGGTCGCGGCCGCTGGAGGCCTCGAGTTCGACCATCAGGTCGTGCAGCTCGGTGTTGCCCCACTGGTGCTTCTGGAAGTACGCGGCGACGCCGGTGAAGAATTCGTCGCGGCCGACCCAGGCCACGAGCTGCTTGAGCACGGAGCCGCCCTTGGCATACGTGATGCCGTCGAAGTTGACCTGCACGTCTTCGAGGTCGGTGATGGTGGCGGTGATGGGGTGGGTGGAGGGCAGCTGGTCCTGCTTGTAGGCCCAGCTCTTCTCCATCACGGCGAAGGTGGTCCATGCCTCGGTCCACTCGGTGGCCTCGGCGGTGGCCATGGTCGACGCCCACTCGGCGAAGGACTCGTTCAGCCACAGGTCGTTCCACCACTTCATGGTGACCAGGTCGCCGAACCACATGTGCGCGAGCTCGTGCAGCACGGTGACGACGCGGCGCTCCTTGATGGCGTCGGTGACCTTGGAACGGAACACGTAGGTCTCGGTGAAGGTGACCGCGCCGGCGTTCTCCATCGCGCCGGCGTTGAACTCCGGCACGAACATCTGGTCGTACTTGTCGAACGGGTACGGGTAGTTGAACTTGCCCTCGAAGTATTCGAAGCCCTGGCGGGTCTTCTCGAACAGGTAATCCGCGTCGAGGTACTCGAACAGGCTCTTCCGGCAGAAGAGGCCGAGCGGGATGGTGCGGCCGTCGCTGGAGGTCAGCTCGCTGCGCACGACCGCGTAGGGGCCGGCGACGAGGGCGGTGATGTAGCTGGAGATGGTGTGGGTGGGGGCGAAGGCCCACGTCTTTTGGCCGTTGCCGGCATCCGTCGGCTCGGGCGTGACCGAGTTGGAGATGACTTCCCAGGCGCCCGGCGCGGTGACCGTGAACGCGAACGTGGCCTTGAGGTCGGGCTGCTCGAACACGGCGAAGACGCGGCGGGAGTCGGGCACCTCGAACTGGCTGTAGAGGTAGACCTCGTTGTCGACCGGGTCGACGAAGCGGTGCAGGCCCTCGCCGGTGTTCGTGTACTCGGCGTCGGCGACGACGGTGAGCGTGTTCTCCGCGGCGAGGCCGTCGAGCTGGATCCGGATGCCGTCACTGACGGATGCGGGGTCGAGCGCGGCGCCGTTAAGCGTCACCGAGTGCACGGTGCGGGTGATGGCGTCGATGAAGGTGGACGAACCGGGCGTCGCGGTGAAGCGCACCGTGGTCTCGCTGCCGAACGTCTCCGGTCCGGCGGTGAGGTCGAGGGTGACCTGATAGCTCTGCACGGTGATGAGCGCGGCGCGCTCCTGGGCTTCGATCCTGGTGAGGTTCTCTCCGGGCAACGGTTTCTCCATCTCGGTTTCGCGGTATGCGGGCGCGCTGACGCTTGTGACGCAGCACACAGGATTCAGCCTAGCCAAGGATTAGGGTGTGCGCATGAGGGCAAGCACCGACCCGCGGGCCGCGACCGCCGACCGCTACCGGGAGTTCGCCGACATGGAAGCGCGCGGCCTGAGCGCCTGCTACGAAGCGTGGGCGCACGGCGTGGCGGACGACCCGGCGACCGTCGCCCTGATCGACCGGCTCCCGGCGCCGAAACGGCAGCCGAACCTGGTCTTCAGCGCGGCGCGGTTCCACGGCGCCCCCGTCTCGGAGTACGGGGAGTTCGGCTCCTGGCTGGCCGGCCACTGGGCCGTCGTGTCGGCCACCTGCCTCAGTCACTCCACCCAGACGAACGAGCCCGGACGGTGCGCGGTGCTGCTGCCGGCGCTCGCCGCGCTTCCCGGTCCGCTGGCCCTGATCGAGGTGGGGGCATCCGCGGGGCTCTGCCTGTATCCCGACCGGTACAGCTACCGGTATCTCGCCGGCGATGAGGTCGAACGGATGCTGCATCCCGCCGCCGGGCCGAGCCCGGTGGTCCTCGACTGCTCCCTGACCGGGCCGGTGCCCGGGCCGGCCGAACTGCCCGAGGTGGTCTGGCGGGCCGGCGTCGACCTCAACCTGCTCGACCTGTTCGATCAGGCCGACGTGGCCTGGCTGGACGCCCTGATCTGGCCGGAGCACGACGATCGCCGGGCGAGGCTCCGTGCGGCGGTGCAGCTCGCTCGGGCGGAGCCGGCCCCGATCGTGCGAGGGGACCTCAACGACCAGGTCGAGGCCCTCGTCGCACGGGCGCCCGCCGGGGCGACCGTGGTCGTGTTCCACACCGCCGTGCTGGCCTACCTCGACGAAGCAGCCGCGCGCCGGTTCACGGCCACCATGCACCGGCCGCCCGTGCGCTGGTTGTCCAACGAGGGCCGCTCGGTCGTGCCCGCGGTGACGGAGAGACTGCGGGCGCGCCCCGCAGCATCCACTGACTTCGTGCTCGCTCTGGATGCCGAGCCGATCGCGTTCACGGAGCCGCACGGGCGGGCCCTGCACTGGCTGGACGAGCGGGGATCCTCGCCCCGGCGGTGAACCAATTCGACGGAGATATTGCCGTAAAGGCTCGCTTTCGGGCTGTTCAGGGTCGTTTCTGTCAGAATCTCCGTCGAATTCGTTCAGGTGTCGAGGCCTCGGGTCACTGCACCCGGTGAGCCGGCGTTCGCGGCATGGAGATCGCCGCAATCATGGTCAAAGCGGCGGTGACGGTCACGGCCGCGAACACCGCGCCGGATGCCGCGACGACCGTGGCGGCATCCGGCGCCCCTCGCCCGGAGGCGGAGAAGATCGCGTTCGCCACGGCGCCGAAGATGGCCACGCCGACCGCGCTGCCGATGGAACGGGAGAACAGGTTGGCTCCGGTGACGACGCCGCGTTCGTTCCAGTCGACGCTGGACTGCGCCGCGATCAGGGACGGGGTGGCCACCAGGCCCAGGCCGAGGCCGGTCACGAAACAGCTGGCGGCGACGATGGCGACCGAGGGGGTCGCTGCGAAGAGTGCGAGGGCCACCACGCCGAGCAGCACGATGCCGATGCCGATCAGCGCCGTGTTCCGGAAGCCGATCCGCAGGTAAAGGCGCCCGGAGAGCGATGCCGAGATCGGCCAGCCGATCGTCAGCGCCGCCAGGGCCAGACCGGCGGTCAGCGGCGCGGTTCCCAGGGCCCCTTCGAGGTAGGTCGGCACGAAGGAAGTGAGGCCGATCAGGATGGCGCCGACACCGATCGAGACGAGCGCGGTGCTGAGCAGCAGATGCCGGCTGAACACCCAGAGCGGCAGGACGGGCTCGGCGGCCCCCCGCTCGGCGAGCACGAACAGGGCCAGCAGGAGCGCGCCCAGGCCGAAGGATCCGATGCTCTGCGGCGAGTTCCAGGCCCAGGCCTGCCCGCCCTCCAGCACGGCTATGATCAGGAGGCTCAGTGACACGGTGAGCAGCCCGGCCCCGAGGTAGTCCACCTGGTGGCGGCGGGGCTCGACCGTCTCGTGGAATTGGCGCAGCAGCATCCAGGCAGCGATGACGCAGAGCGGGATGTTGACGAAGAAGATCCAGCGCCAGGACAGGAACTGGGAGAACACGCCGCCGAGGGTGGGGCCGACGACGGAGGAGATCGCCCAGACGCTGGCGAGGTAGCCCTGCACCTTCGCGCGTTCGACCACGGTGTAGATGTCGCCGGCGATGGTGACCGCCATCGGCTGCACGGCCCCGGCCCCGAGGCCCTGGATCGCGCGGAAAACGATCAGCGCAGGCATGCTCCAGGCCAGCCCGCAGAGCACCGAGCCGAGCAGGAACAGGGCGATGCCGATCAGCACGATCGGCTTGCGACCGACGGTGTCGGCCAGTTTCGCGTACACCGGCACGGACACGGCCTGGGCGAGCAGGTAGATGGAGAACAGCCAGGGGAACTGGGCGAAGCCGCCGAGGTCCTTCACGATCGTGGGCACGGCGGTCGCCAGAATGGTGGCGTCGATCGCGACCAGGCCCGTGGTCATCATCAGGGCGATCAGCACCGGGCCGCGTTCGGAACGGAAGCCCACGTCGATGCTGCTCAGCTTGCACCTCTTCACTCACCGGGACGGATGCCCCTTGACTCCAAGTCGTCGCGGCGGTCGAGCATTCCCGCCGGGCGTCCCGGATCGGTGGCCCCTGGCTCGACTCCCGGGCGGAGCCGGCACACGGTGTCCGGCGCTGAACCAATTCGACGGAGATTCTGCCCTAACAGCCCGTTTTTTGGCCGTCTGGGTCTCGTTTGGCCAAAATTACCGTCGAATTCGTTCGGGCCGGCTCTAGGGTGGGGCGCAATGACAAGTCGAGAGGCCCTCCTGGCCGCCTACGATGCCCAGCTCCGGCTGCGGGTTCCGGCCGAGCAGCCCGCGGGCATCCGTTTTGAACTGCGGGGTTCGGTTCTGCGCGTGGTGGGATGGCACCAGGGTTTCGTCGAGACCGCCCGCGAGGTGGGACTGACCGGGTCGGCGCTGGACGCCCTCATCGCCGGGCACCGAGACTTCTTCGCGGCTCGCGGCGAGGCGGTGGAGTGGAAGACCCGCGGCCACGACGAGCCCGCGGACCTGACCCGGCGCCTGATCGCTGCCGGGTTCGTGCCCGAGGCACCCGAGACGGTCGTCGTGGGCGAGACCGCGCGCCTGACCGCGCGACCCGGGTCCGGGCTGCCCGACGGGGTCACCATCCGTCAGGTCGACTCCCGAGCGGATTTCGATGGCATCGCCGACGTCCAGACTCAGGTCTGGGGAACGGACCAGTCCTGGCTGGCCGGCGACCTTGAGACGAGTGTGCGCGATGCCCCGGGTGATGTGCTCGTCTTCGTCGCCGAGGCCGCCGGAGAGGTGGTCTCCTCGTGCCGACTCGAGTTCACCCCGGGAACGGACTTCGCCGGCCTCTGGGGCGGGTCGACGCTTGCCGCCTGGCGGGGCCGCGGCATCTACCGGGCGCTCGTGGCGCACCGGGCACGGCTCGCGCACGATCGTGGCGTGCGCTACCTGCAGGTCGACGCCTCCGAGGACAGCAAACCGATCCTGCTGCGCCTGGGCTTCCAGACGCTGACGACGACGACCCCGTATGTCTGGACGCCGCCCGCCCCCGCGCCGGACTGATCCTCGGCGTTGCCTGGTCGCGCTGCGAGTGCGCCGGGGCATCCGCTCGCCCTCACCAATTCCACCCAACCAATTCGACGGAGATTTTGCCGAAATCGGGTCTGAATCGGCCTCCAGGGTGCGAAAAGCTCAGAATCTCCGTCGAATTGGTTCGGAGCGGGACAGGGTGGTGGCCCGAGGGACGGCTACCAGGTTCCGGGCTGGTAATCCTTCAGGAAGACGCCGCAGAGGTCTTCGCCGGCCTCGCCGCGCACGATCGGGTCGTAGACCCGCGCCGCGCCGTCGACCAGGTCGAGCGGGGCGTGGAAGCCCTCCTCGGCGAGGCGCACCTTGGTCGGGTGCGGGCGCTCGTCGGTGATCCAGCCGGTGTCCACACTCGTCATCAGGATGCCGTCCGAGAGCATCTCCTTCGCGCTGGTGCGGGTGAGCATGTTCAGCGCGGCCTTGGCCATGTTCGTGTGCGGGTGGCCGGGGCCCTTGTAGCCGCGGCCGAACACGCCCTCCATCGCGGACACGTTCACGATGTAGGTGCGGCGGGCCTCGGATGCCGCCAGCGACGCACGCAGGCGGCTCACCAGCAGAAACGGGGCCGTGGTGTTGCAGAGCTGAACCTCGAGCATCTCCAGCGGGTCTACGTCCTGCACGTTCGCGGTCCAGCTGTTCGCGTCGTGCAGGTCGGGCACGAGCCCGCCCGCGTCGATCGCGGTGCCGGCGGCGAGGCGCTCGAGCGAGGAGGAGCCCGGCGCCAGGGCCAGCGCGGTGAGGTCGTCGGCGGTGAGCGCGCCGGTCGCGCCGGCCGCGGCGGTGAGGATCGGGTGACTGGTGACGGATGCCGCGAGCGCGGTCGGGTGCGCGTCGTTGGCGTGCCCGAACGTCACGATCTCCGGGATGCTGCCCTCCGGCAGCGGAGACTGCTCCGCCAGGGCCAGCATCGAGTAGGAGCCGGGGGAGCGGCGCACGGTCTGGGCGGCGTTGTTGATCAGGATGTCGAGCGGTCCGGCCGCCGCCACGGAGTCGGCCAGGCCGATCACCTGAGCCGGGTCGCGCAGGTCGATACCCACGATCCGCAACCGGTGCAGCCAGTCGGCGGAGTCCGGCATGGCGCTGAACCGGCGCACCGCATCCCGCGGGAACCGGGTGGTGATGGTCGTGTGGGCGCCGTCGCGCAGCAGGCGCAGGGCGATGTACATGCCGATCTTGGCGCGGCCGCCGGTGAGCAGGGCGCGCTTGCCGGTCAGGTCGGTGCGGGCATCCCGTTTCTGGTGGCTCATGGCCGCGCAGCCGGGGCACAGCTGGTGGTAGAACGCGTCGACGAGGGTGTACTTCTGCTTGCAGATGTAGCAGGCCCGGGGCACGAGCAGTTCGCCGGCCGACGCCCGATCGGTGCCGAGGCGCAGCTGGGCGCCGATGGTCTCGTCGTCGATCCGGGTGCGGGCGCCGGTCGCGGTCGCGGCGATGACCTCCCGGTCGGCGTCCGCGATCGCCTGGCGCTTCTCGCCGCGGCGCACCATTTTGACGGACTTGAACATCTTGGCGGTGGCCTGCCGCACGGTGACGAAGTCCGGGTCCTCCGGGTCGATCTCGCTGAGCGAGGCGAGGACCCGCAGGGCGATCGCCATCTCCGCGGGGTCGATGCCCGGTGCGGGCTCTGCCGCGGGCTCGGTCGAAGGCGTGGTGGTCATCCGCCAATTCTACGACGGCCCCCTGAGACGACTGTTGCCCGGCCGGACAACTGGTGCCGGTGTAGCGGCACCTGTTGTCCGTCCGGGCAACAGCGGTGAAGCGAGCTGGTGGAGCGGGTGTGGCTAGACCTTCAGGGTCTCCGGCGCAGGAGTGGAGTCGAGTTCCGTCGCGAGCGAGGACAGGTCCATCGACGAGGTGGCCGGCTCATACGTTTCGTCGAACGGCATTTCGTCGGTGTCCAGGTCGGGGTTGTCGTCCTGGTTGGCGACCAGCTCGCGGGCCTCGAAGACCGAATTCACGCTGGGCATCGAGCCCAGCAGCGGGCGTCCGGCAGACTCGCGCAGGAAGAAGATCGCGATTCCACCGACGACGGATGTGCCCATCAGGTAGTAGGCCGGCATCATGTCGTTCCCGGTCCCGGCAATGAGCGCCGCGATGATGAACGGCGTGGTGCCGCCGAAGATGGCGACCGAGAAGTTGTACGCGATGCCCATGGCGCCGTAACGACTTTCGGTCGGGAACAGCGCCGGCAGGGCCGAGGCCAGGTTGGCGACGTAGAACGTGACGGGCAAGGCGATCAGGGCCAGGCCGAGCAGCGTCGACCAGATCTCACCGACACCGATCAGCAGGAACGCGGGGATGGAGAGCACCACGGCACTACCGGCGCCCATCCAGAGCACCGGGCGGCGGCCGATCTTGTCCGACAGTCGGCCGGCGAGGGGGATGCAGAACGACATGATCACGAGGATGGGGATGGTCAGCAGTGTGCCGTGCAGCTCGTCGTAGCCCTTGGTGGCGGTGAGGTACGTCGGCATGTAGGAGGTCAGGGCGTAGCCGAGGGTGTTCGCCGCGGCAACGAGGACCATCGCGACGATGATGCCGCGCCAGTGGTTCTTGAAAATGCTGACCGGGCCGTTCGACGCGGCGGACTCGTCGGTGAACGACGGGTCGGTGGCAGCCAGCTCCTTGGCATCCAGGGTGGCCTGGAAGGTGGGGGATTCCTCGATCTTGAGGCGGAACCAGATGGCGATCAGGCCGAGCGGTCCGGCGATGAGGAACGGGATGCGCCAGCCCCAGTCTTCCATCACGGGCTGACCCAGGGTCACCTGCAGGATCGAGACGAGCGCGGCGCCGATGGCGAAGCCGAGGTAGCTGCCCATGTCGAGCAGGCTGGCGAAGAAGCCGCGGTGCTTGTCGGGCGAGTGCTCGCTGACGAAGGTGGTCGCACCGGCGTACTCACCGCCGGTGGAGAAGCCCTGCACGAGCTTGGTGAAGACGAGCAACGCCGCGGCGAGCATGCCGACCTGGGCGTAGCTGGGCAGCAGGCCCACCGCGAAAGTGGATGCCGCCATCAGCATCAGGGTCATCGACAGCACCTTCTGGCGGCCGATCTTGTCTCCGAGCCAGCCGAAGAAGACGCCACCGAGCGGGCGGGCGATGAAGGTCGCGGCGAAGGTGCCGAGCAGGAAGAGGGTCTGCACCGTCTTGTCGGCCTCGGGCAGGAACACCGGGCCCATCGTCGTGATCAGGTAGCCGAACACGCCGACGTCGTACCATTCCATCGTGTTTCCGACGATGGTGCCGCCGAGGGCCTTCTTCAGTCTCGACTGGTCGACCACGTTGACGTGGGACACTTTTAAGCGGCGCTTGAGGAGCGTTTTCTTCGCCTTGCCGGCGGTGAGATCCGCACCGGCATTCGAATCGGTCGTGCTTGTCGTTCTGAGCATTGGAGCTTCTCTCGTGGAGATCATTTTTCGATGAAAAGTTGCGGCCCGCTTCCGGGCATAACGTACGATTTTAGCCGAAAAGTGGCCTCAACCAGACATTTCGTTTGCGATACCCGCCCTGGACAGGGGTTTACGTGGGGTCTCCGTCGCCCGTTCTCGAGTCAATCGGCGCTTAGGCTGGCACCATGGCTGACTCCGTGAAGTTCTGGTTCGACCCCTCCTGCCCCTGGGCCTGGATGACCTCCCGCTGGGTGGGGGAGGTGGCCGCCCTGCGCGGTTTCGACGTCGAGTGGAAGGTGATGAGCCTCGCCGTCCTGAACGAGGATCAGGACGTGTCAGAGGAGTACCGGGAGTTCTTCCCGCGGGCCCTCAAATACACCCGCCTGGTGCAGGCCGCGCAGGAACTGCACGGCCAGCAGACGGTCAAGGCTCTCTACGACGCCCTCGGCGCGCGCATCCACCCGGGCGGCAGCTCGAACCCCGACGAGGTCATCCCGGCGGCGCTCGCCGAAGTGGGCCTGCCGGTCGCCTTCGCCGCCTTGGCGGACAGCGAGCAATACGACGTGCAGATGCGCGCCAGCCACTTCGACGGCATGGAGCGAGTGGGGCAGGATGTGGGCACCCCCGTCATCTCCGTCAACGACGTGGCCTTCTTCGGCCCGGTCGTGTCGCCCGCGCCCACCGGCGACCAGGCGCTGGCCTTGTGGGACGGCGTGGTGGCCGTCGCCGGCTGCGAGGGCTTTTTCGAGATGAAGCGCACCCGCACCCGCGGACCCGTCTTCGCGGCCGAGTAAATAGAATTGGATCATGCGCATCCACATCGCCACTGACCACGCCGGCCTCGAATTCAGCCACCACCTGCTCACGCACCTCACCCTTGCCGGTCACGAAGTCGTGAACCACGGCCCGGTGAGCTACGACGCCCTCGACGACTACCCCGGGTTCTGCATCACCGCGGCCGAGGCCGTCGTGACCGACCTCACGCAGGGCGTAGAGGCGCTCGGCATCGTCTTCGGCGGGTCGGGCAACGGCGAGCAGATGGCGGCCAACAAGGTGAAGGGGATTCGAGCCGCTCTCGTCTGGAGCCTCAACACGGCGCGTCTCGCCCGCGAGCACAACGACGCCAACGTCATCTCCATCGGCGCCCGCCAGCACACGATCGAGGATGCCACCGACTTCATCGACGCCTTCATCGCGGAGCCGTTCCCCGGGGACGAGCGCCATGTGCGCCGGATCTCCCAGCTGGCGGAGTACGAAACGACCTGCACAATCAACGGCACGCCTCTTTCAAGCTAACCGTGCCCGAGGGTCATTCCGTCCACCGGATCGCGCGCCAGTTCGCCCGAAATTTCGTGGGCAAGCGCATCCGGCTGTCGTCCCCGCAGGGCCGCTTCGTGGACGGCGCGGCCCGGCTGGACGGTCACTCCATGACGGATGCCCGCGCCGTCGGTAAGCAAATGTTCCTGGAGTTCGACAACGGGCTGTGGTTGCGCGTGCACCTGGGTCTCTACGGTGCGTGGGATTTCGCGGGCGACATCCAGGTGGACGCCACCGTCGCATCCGCCAACGGACGCATGGGCCAGACCGGCATGCGCGGCACCGGCGACGCCGTTCTGGATTCGGCCGGCGAGAACTCGGTGCGCAGTATCGGCGCTCCCCGGCTGACCCGGCTGCGGATGGCGGAGGCCGAGAAGGTCAGCGTCGAACCCGACGGTTTCCCGCCCGACCCCATCGGCCAGGTTCGGGTTCGCCTGCTCGCCGACGACGTCGTGGCCGACCTGCGCGGGCCCACGGCCTGCGAGGTGCTCGGCCCCGACCAGGTCGAGGTCGCGATGAACCGGCTCGGCCCTGACCCGATGCTCGACGACGG
The DNA here is from genome assembly GCF_004403275.1 of Cryobacterium sp. TMT4-10. Taxonomy (NCBI): domain Bacteria; kingdom Bacillati; phylum Actinomycetota; class Actinomycetes; order Micrococcales; family Microbacteriaceae; genus Cryobacterium; species Cryobacterium sp. TMT4-10. The sequence goes on along the minus strand of NZ_SOGU01000090.1, from coordinate 203,590 downwards.
CGCCGCCGCGGAGGAGCGCTTCGTCAGCGCGGTGCGCAAGAAACCGACGCCGATCGGCCGGCTCCTGATGGACCAATCCGTGGTCAGCGGGATCGGCAACGTGTACCGCGCCGAGCTCCTGTTCCGGGCGGGCATCAATCCATACGCCCCCGGGAAGTCGCTTCGCGACGAGCAGGCGCGGGCCCTCTGGCGGGACTGGGCCCACCTGCTGAAGATCGGCGTCTCCACCGGCCAGATGATGACGATGGACGACCTGGGCGACGAAGACTACGTTCTCGCCATGCGCAACCGGGCCGACCGGCACTGGGTGTACAAACGCGAAGGGCTGCCATGCCGGATCTGCGGCACGCACATCACCCTGGAGGAGATGGCCGCCCGCAAGCTCTACTGGTGCCCGCGGTGCCAGTCCTGACCCCCGGCCCGCAGCCCCACCGAACGGGAGCCCGATGAGACACAATCCCAGTTTCGCCCTCGACGATCCGGATGAGGTCAAGCGCCTGATCCGCGAGAACCCGTGGGCGAGCATGATCAGTCACACCTCCGCGGGCGAGCTGGTGGCGTCGCATTACCCGGTGATCCTCGACGAGGACGCCGAGGGCATCGTGTTGCTCAGCCATGTCGGCCGGCCCGACGAGGCGCTGCACGAACTCGGCCGGCACGAACTGCTGGTCATCATCCAGGGCCCGCACGGGTACATCTCCCCGGGCTGGTACGACGGGCCCGCGGATGCCCCCACCCCGGCCGTGCCGACCTGGAATTTCGTCACCGCCCACCTGCACGGCACCCCGGAGCTGCTCAGCGACGAGGAGAACCTGCGCGTGCTCGACCGGCTCGTCGACCATTTCGAAGAACGGATGCCTGAGCCGCGTCGCCTCAACGGCACGCCCGCGAGCTCCGCCTACGCCGCCCGCATCGTCGGCGGCACGGTCGGCTTCCGGCTCCGGGTGAGCCGCCTCAGCGCGAAGAGCAAGCTGAGCCAGAACAAGCCGGCCGAGACGGTGGCGCGCATCCTGGCCGAACTCGACGGGGACGGCCCCTACGCGAGCCCGGCGCTCGCCGCCGAGATGCGCCGCGTGCACGACCCGGTTCCGCCCGTCACCTACGCGCCCCTCGGCGCGGAGCCGTCCGGCCCGCAGGGACACGACCGGTGACGCCCGGGGACTCCGAGTCGCTGGTGCTCCGGAACGCCCGGCTTCCCGGCAGCGACGAACGGGTCGACGTGGAGATCGTGGACGGTCGGATCCGGCGGATCGGCTACCTCGGAATGGTGGGACCCGGCATCCGTGCGGTGGATCTCGCCGAACGGTGGCTGATCCCCGGTCTCTGGGACAATCATGTGCACTTCAGCCAGTGGGCGCAGACCGCGCGACGGCTGGACCTATCCGGCGCCGGCAGCGCCGCCGAGGTGGCTGCCCTGGTCGCCGCGCGCGTGCCGGACCTGGCGGCGGGCGAGGGCCTGGTCGGTTTCGGGTTCAGGGACGGCCTCTGGCCGGATGTCCCGGCCCGGGCCACGCTCGACGCGGTCACCGGCCCCGTGCCGGCCGTGCTGATCAGCGGCGACCTGCACTCCTGCTGGCTGAACTCGGCCGCGCTGGCGCAGCACGGGTTCGCCGACCATCCGACCGGCCTGCTCCGCGAGGACGACTGCTTCGCCGTGGTGCGGGCGCTGGCCGCGGTGCCCGACCGGGTGATGGACGGGTGGGCGGACGCCGCGGCCCGGGCCGCGGCGGCCCGCGGGGTCGTCGGCATCGTCGAGATGGAGATGGCCTGGAACCTCGACACGTGGCGGCGCCGCATCCAGGCCGGCACGGATGCGCTCCGGGTCGAGTTCGGCATCTACACCCCGCAGCTCGGCCGGGCGGTCGAGCAGGGACTCCGCAGCGGGGACGTGATCGCGGGGACCGGTGGGCTCCTCACGGTGGGTCCCTACAAGGTCATCACCGACGGGTCGCTCAACACCCGCACCGCCTTCTGCTTCGACGAGTACCCCGGCCTGGAGGGGCAGCCCGGCTCGCGCGGGTCGCTCAACGTGCCGCCCGAGGAACTGCTCGACCACCTGCGGGTGGCGACGGAGGCCGGCATCCGCCCCGCCGTGCACGCCATCGGCGACCACGCGAACAGCCTCGCGCTCGACACCTTCGAACGGCTCGGCTGCTCGGGCAGCATCGAGCACGCGCAACTGCTCGCCCCCGCCGACATCGCCCGTTTCGCCCGGCTGGGCGTGGTGGCCAGTGTGCAGCCCGAGCACGCCCTGGACGACCGCGACGTCGCCGACCGGTACTGGGCCGGCCGCACCGACCGGGCCTTCGTGCTGGCCAGCCTGTTGCGCGCCGGCGCGACCCTCGCGCTCGGGTCGGACGCCCCGGTGGCGCCGCTGGACCCCTGGGTGAGCCTGGCCGCTGCGGTCGGCCGCACCCGCGACGGGCGCGAACCCTGGCACGCCGAGCAGGCGATCTCCCGGCAGGCGGCGCTCGCCGCGTCCGCGCGCGGCCGGCACCGCGTGCTGGTGGGGGACGTCGCCGACCTCGCCGTGTGCGAGACCGACCCGTTCGTCGCCTCCGTCGGCGACCTCCGACGGATGCCCGTGGCCGCCACGCTGCTGGCCGGCCGGTTCACGCACGACCGGCTCTGACCGTCCGGCCCGGGGCCGGCGCCCGGGTCGCGGCGCAGGTTGTGGCAGCGGGCGCAGGTTCCAACCTGAGCCGCGAGCCACAACCTGCGCCGCGAGTGCTGGTCCCGCCGGCACCGGGGCTTGATTTCGCCTGCCGAGGAATGGGACACGGGCCCCGGAAGGGGCAGACTTGACCCATGAGCGTGATCGAGAATTCCAAGCTGGCCATCATCGGAGCGGGAGCGGTGGGGTCCTCCCTCGCCTACGCCTCCCTGATCCGTCAATCGGCGCGCGAAGTCGTGCTCTACGACATCAACGGGCCCAAGGTCGAGGCCGAGGTGCTCGACCTGGCCCACGGCACCCAGTTCACCGGTGCCTCCTGCGTGGCCGGCGGCAGCGACCTCGACGCGATCGCGGGGGCGAACATGGTCGTCATCACCGCCGGCGCGAGGCAGCACCCGGGCCAGTCCCGGCTCGAGATGGCCGGTGTCAACGTCGGCATCCTGCGGGAACTGATGCCGAAACTCGTCGAGCGCGCCCCCGACGCCATCTACATGCTGGTCACCAACCCCTGCGACGTGCTGGCCTACGCGGCACGCGAGTTCAGCGGGCTGCCGGCCTCGCGGGTCTTCGGCTCCGGCACGGTCCTGGACTCGTCACGGCTGCGCTGGATGCTGGCGCACCGGGTCGGGGTCGCGATCGCCAATGTGCACGCGGTCATCGTCGGCGAGCACGGCGACTCGGAGTTCCCACTCTGGTCCCAGGCCCGGATCGGCCCGATCTCGATGGCCGAGTGGGTTCAGGACGCGATCTCGCCGAAGGGCCTGGTTCCCTTCTCCGAATCGGAATTCGACGCGATCACCGAGAGTGTGAAGTCCGCGGCCTACAAGGTGATCGAGGGCAAGGGCGCGACCAACTACGCGATCGGGCTGTCCGGCGCCCGGATCGTCGAGGCCGTGCTCCGTGACGAGGGCGCCGTGCTGCCCGTGAGTTCGGTGCTCACCGACTACCGCGGCGTCAGCAACGTGGCCCTCTCGGTGCCGAGCGTGATCAACGCCGACGGGGTCTCTCGGGTGATCGAGGTGCCCTTCAGCGAGAAGGAGCAGGAACTGTTCGAGCACTCGGCGGCGACTCTGCGCCAGACGCTGGACGGACTCGGCCTGAAGTGAGCGATGTTGTGGAGGGGATGACGGGAATCGAACCCGCGCCATCAGTTTGGAAAACTGAGGCTCTACCATTGAGCTACATCCCCCGAGCGCAGTCTCCCGCGCACTCACACAGCGTAGTACACGTTGGCGGGTGCTCGCTGCACAGGGGGACCCGCGACATCCGGCCCGTGCAGTAGACTAACCGAGGTCATTCTGCGTGAAGTGCGATCCTTGCACGCCTCGCGGACGGCACCACCGGGTTGAGACAGTGTCCGGGGCGTAGCTCAGCTTGGTAGAGCGCTCGGTTTGGGGCCGAGAGGTCGCAGGTTCGAATCCTGTCGCCCCGACCATCATCCCCCCATACATCGGTCGAACACAGGAGATTGCCACGTGAAGTCCACGGTAGAAAAGCTGAGCCCCACTCGCGCCAAGGTCACCATCTCGGTGACTCCCGAGGAGCTGAAGCCCAGCATCACCCACGCCTACGGTCACATCGCCGAGGACATCAACATTCCCGGCTTCCGCAAGGGCAAGGTTCCGCCCGCCATCATCGACCAGCGCGTCGGTAAGTCGGCCGTGCTCGAGCACGCCGTCAACGAGAGCCTCGACGGCTTCTACCGCACCGCGGTCACCGAGCACAAGCTGCGCCCCCTCGGCCGCCCCGAGGCCGACATCGTCGAATGGCCCAGCGACAAGGACTTCTCCGGAGACCTGCAGCTGTCCATCGAGGTTGACGTGCGCCCCGAGATCGACCTGCCCAACTACTCCGGCCTGAAGCTCACCGTCGACGCCGTCGAGGTGTCCGACGAAGAGGTCGCCGAGGAGCTCGACAACCTGCGCAGCCGCTTCGGCACGCTCATCACCGTCGACCGCCCCGCCACCACGGGCGACTTCGCCCAGATCGACCTGATCGCCGCGATCAGCGGCGTCGAGGTCGACAACGCCAGCGGGATCTCCTACGAGGTCGGCTCCGGCGACCTCATCGACGGTATCGACGAGGCGCTCGACTCCCTCAGCGCCGGCGAGACCACCACCTTCAACTCGAAGCTCATGGGCGGCGAACACGAGGGCGAGACCGCTGAGATCACCGTCACCGTCATCGCCGTCAAGGAGCGTGAGCTTCCCACCGCCGACGACGACTTCGCGCAGATCGCCAGCGAATTCGACACCATCGCCGAGCTCACCGACAGCCTGAAGGTCAACGTCGAGCGCTCCAAGGTCTTCGGCCAGGGCACGCAGGCTCGCGAGAAGCTCGTTGAGCAGCTCCTCGAGTCGGTCGAGGTCCCGATCCCGACCGCGATCATCGAAGACGAGGTTCGTCGCCACCTCGAGGGCGAGAACCGCCTCGAAGACGCCGAGCACCGCGCCGAGGTCACCGAATCCAGCGAGAAGACCTTCCGCCAGCAGATCCTGCTCGACACGATCGCCGAGGCCGAGAAGGTCCAGGTCAGCCAGGACGAGCTGACTCAGTACCTGATCCAGGGTGCCAGCCAGTACGGCATGGACCCGAGCGAGTTCGTCCAGGCGCTCAGCGGCAACGGCCAGATCCCGTCGATGGTGGCCGAGGTCGCCCGCAACAAGGCCCTCGCCATCGCCCTGGGCAAGGCCGAGGTCGTAGACACCAACGGCAACGCCGTCGACCTGTCCGAGTTCGTCGCCGTCCCGGACGAGGACGAAGACGAAGACGACGAGATCGAGGAAGACGACTCGGACGCCGAGGCCGTCGCAGCCGAGGCCGAGGCCAAGGCCAAGGCCGCCGAGGCCAAGGCCGCCAAGGCAAAGGCTGCCAAGGCCGCCAAGGCCAAGGCCGCAGCGGCGAAGAAGAAGGCCGCCGCCGCCAAGGAGTAGCACCACCCCCGCTCACGCGCGCCGACGGGCCGGATGTCACAGACATCCGGCCCGTTTCGCGTTTGCCCTGACGAATTCGACGGAGATTCTCCGGTTCTGGACTGGTTTGGGCCGTATTCGGGGTTTTTAGAGCAGGATCTCCGTCGAATTGGTTCAGAGCGACGGATGCGCGGGGTCCGGCAGCACGGATGCGCGGGGCCCGGCGGGGCGGCCCGGCGCGGCGCGTTATCTGCCGAGGGCGAACACAGCAGTTCCGGAGCGTTGGCTCCTATAGATTCAATCTGAAGCGACAAGTGAAACGGAGCGCGACATGGCCGATATGACACCTACACCCGGCGTTTTTGACCGACTGCTGAAAGACCGCATCATCTGGCTCGGTTCCGAGGTTCGGGATGAGAACGCCAACGAGATCTGTGCCAAGATCCTGCTGCTGGCCGCAGAGGATTCGGAGCGGGACATCTTCCTGTACATCAACTCGCCCGGTGGCTCGATCACGGCTGGGATGGCGATCTACGACACGATGAAGTTCGTACCCAACGACATCGTCACCGTCGGCATCGGCCTTGCCGCGTCGATGGGCCAGTTCCTGTTGTCCTCCGGTAGCAAGGGCAAGCGCTACATCACCCCGAACGCCCGCGTCCTGCTGCACCAGCCGTCCGGCGGTTTCGGTGGCACGGCCGCCGACATCCAGACCCAGGCCAAGGTGATCCTGGACATGAAGAAGCGGATGGCCGAACTGACGGCAGAGCAGACCGGCAAGTCGGTCGAGCAGGTCCTCATCGACAACGACCGCGACAACTGGTTCACCGCCCAGGAGGCCGTAGCATACGGCTTCGTCGACCACCTGCGCGAATTCGCGTCGGATGTGGTCGGCGGCGGCGGCACCGACGACTCAGTGAACAAGAAGTAGGACGGGCAGAAACGACATGGAATTCACGAATTTTGGTCACCAGGCCGGTGGCCGCGCCCCGCAGTCGCCCGAGGCCCGCTACATCCTCCCCACGTTCGAAGAGCGCACCGCCTACGGCTACAAGCGTCAGGACCCCTACGCGAAGCTGTTCGAGGACCGCATCATCTTTCTCGGCGTGCAGGTCGACGATGCCTCGGCCGACGACGTCATGGCCCAGCTTCTCGTGCTGGAGAGCCAGGACCCCGATCGCGACATCGTGATGTACATCAACTCCCCGGGTGGTTCCTTCACCGCGATGACGGCCATCTACGACACGATGCAGTACATCCGGCCGCACATCCAGACGGTCTGCCTCGGCCAGGCGGCCTCCGCCGCTGCGGTGCTGCTTGCCGGTGGAACGCCCGGAAAGCGTCTCGCGCTGCCGAACGCGCGCATCCTCATCCATCAGCCTTCGGCCGGCGGTCAGGGAGGCGGGCAGGCATCCGACATCGAGATCCAGGCCGCCGAGATCCAGCGGATGCGTGAGTGGCTGGAATTCACCATCTCCCACCATTCCAACCGCACGGCGGAGCAGGTTCACAAGGACATCGACCGCGACAAGATCCTCGGCGCGGCCGAAGCGCTCGAGTACGGCCTGATCGACCAGATCCTGACCAGCCGCAAAAACGTGCCGACGCTCGTCAAATAAGGCACAGAACATGAACGCGACGGATGCCCGGCGGCAGGTTCGCCGGGCATCCGTCGCGTTCGGCACATCGGGACCCTCCCGCCCCACGGGCACCGGGATCGTTATCCGACGCATCCGCGTAGCCTGCACCCCAGCGTCACAGGCACAAGCTAGGCTCAATGCAGCTAATCAGTCAAGGCAGCTAATCGATGGAGGAGGCTGACGGATGGCCCGAATAGGCGAAAGCGCCGACCTGTTGAAGTGCTCTTTCTGCGGGAAAAGCCAGAAGCAGGTCCAGCAGCTCATTGCGGGCCCCGGCGTGTACATCTGCGACGAATGCGTCGAACTGTGCAACGAGATCATCGAGGAGCGCCTGGCCGAAGCCGGCGCCGAAGAGGGTGCCGGCGAGTTTGAACTGCCCAAGCCGAAAGAGATCTTCGGCTTCCTCGAGGAATACGTCATCGGGCAGGAAGCAGCCAAGCGCGCCCTGGCCGTCGCCGTCTACAACCACTACAAGCGCGTGCGTTCCCGCGCGACCCTCACGGCCGCCGACGCCATCCACGATGATGTCGAGATCGCCAAGTCGAACATCCTGCTGATCGGCCCCACCGGGTGCGGCAAGACCTATCTCGCGCAGACCCTGGCCAAGCGCCTCAACGTGCCTTTCGCCGTGGCGGATGCGACGGCCCTGACCGAGGCCGGCTACGTCGGCGAAGACGTGGAGAACATCCTCCTCAAGCTGATCCAGGCGGCCGACTATGACGTCAAGCGCGCCGAGACCGGCATCATCTACATCGACGAGATCGACAAGATCGCCCGCAAGGCCGAGAACCCGTCGATCACCCGCGACGTGTCCGGTGAGGGTGTGCAGCAGGCCCTGCTGAAAATCCTCGAGGGCACCGTGGCGTCGGTCCCGCCGCAGGGCGGCCGCAAGCATCCGCACCAGGAATTCATCCAGATCGACACGACCAATGTGCTGTTCATCGTGGCCGGCGCCTTCGCGGGCCTGGACGACATCATCTCGACCCGGGCCGGCAAGAAGGGCATCGGTTTCGGGGCGCCCCTCCACAGCAAGGGCGACGACGTCAACCTGTTCAGCGAGGTGCTGCCCGAAGACCTGCACAAGTTCGGGCTGATCCCCGAGTTCATCGGCCGGCTTCCCGTGGTCACGACGGTCACGCAGCTCGACCAGGTGGCGCTGATGCAGATCCTGACCGTGCCGAAGAACGCCCTCGTGCGCCAGTACCAGCGCATGTTCGAACTCGACGGCGTCGAACTCGAATTCGAGCAGCCGGCCCTCGAGGCCATCGCCGACCTGGCGGTGCTCCGCAAGACCGGTGCCCGTGGTCTGCGCGCGATCATGGAAGAGGTTCTCGGGCCGATCATGTTCGAGGTGCCGTCCAGCTCCGAGGTTGCGCGGGTAGTCGTGACCCGGGCCGCGGTTCTCGACAACGCCGAACCGACGATCGTGCTGCACAAGCCCCGCCGGGTGGAGAAGTCCGCCTAACCTCGGTTCTTCCCTGCCTCGCTGCCCCGCCACCCGCAGCCCCGCCTCCCTCTGACGCCGGAGATCCGAGTGCCAGCCCCTCTTCGCCGGCGTCGTGGCGGCCATCACCGGTTTCGCCAGCTCGCTCGTGCTCGTCATCGCGGGGCTGCAGGCGGTCGGGGCGAACGACGCCCAGGCCGCCTCCGGACTGCTCGCCCTGTGCCTGCTGGTCGGGATCACCTGTGTGCTGCTGCCGTGGTACTTCAAGATGCCGATCTCCTTCGCCTGGTCCACCCCCGGTGCGGCTCTGCTCATAGCGGCGGGGGAGACCACGAACGATTTCGCCGCCGCCGCGGGCGCGTTCCTCGTCTGCGGGGCCCTGATCGTGCTGAGCGGGCTGTGGCCGGCGCTCGGGCGGGACATCACCAGCATCCCCAAGACGATCGCGAGTGCCATGCTCGCGGGCATCCTGTTCCCGATCTGCCTGGCGCCGGTGACGGCATCCGTGCAACAGCCGCTGCTCGCGGTGCCCGTAGTCGTGGTCTGGCTGGTCGTGTTTCGGCTCGCGCGCCCCTGGGCCGTGCCGGCGGCCATGGTCGTGGCGGCGATCGGGGTTGCCCTCAGGCGGGCACGGACTGGCTGACCGCCTCGTCGTCCGCACCCGGCCTGGTCTTCACCCCGCCCGTGTTCGACCCGGTGGTCATCGTGAGCCTCGGGCTCTGGCTCGGCGGCGGCCGGCCTCGCACCGCTCCCGTCGGTGCCTCCTGACCAATTCGACGGAGATTTTGCCCAAATCGAGCCCCAGCAGCCCGGAAAGCTGTTTTTAGAGCAGTATCTCCGTCGAATTGGTTCACGGGCGGGGTGATCGGAGCCGGGGCCGGTGCCGGGGCCGGGACCGGCGCCGGGCCGGCTGCCGCTAGTTCAGGCCGCGCCGGTCGAGGAGCGGCTGGATGCCCGCGTCCCGTCCCCGGAAGTCCCGGTAGGCCGCCAGCGGGTCGGCGCTGCCGCCCACACCGAGCAATCGACGGCGAAACCGATCCCCGTTGGCCCGCGTGAGCCCGCCGTTGTCCTCGAACCATTCCCCGGCGTCGGCGTCCTGCACCTCGCTCCAGATGTACGAGTAGTAGCCGGCGTCGTAGCCGCCCGCGAACGTGTGGGCGAAGTAGGTGCTGGCGTAGCGCGTGGGCACGGCCGGGTTGTCCAGGCCCGCGGCGGTGAGCGCGGCGGCCTCGAACGCGGCGACATCCGTCACCGTGTCGTCGGCGTCGATCCGGTGCCAGGCCTGGTCGAGCAGCGCGGCGGCCAGGTATTCACTGGTGGAGAAGCCCTCGTTGAAGGCGGTGGAGTCCTGGATCCGGTCGACCAGGTCCTGCGGCATGGCCTCACCGGTCTCGTGGTGAACGGCGTAGTGGGCGAGCACCTCCGGCCACAGCATCCACATCTCGTTGACCTGGCTCGGAAATTCGACGAAGTCTCGGTAGACGTTCGTGCCCGCGAACTTCGGGTAGGTGACCCGCGCGAACAGCCCGTGCAGCGCATGCCCGAACTCGTGGAACAGGGTGGTGACCTCGTCGAAGCTGAGCAGGGTGGGTTCGCCCGCGGCCGGCCGGGGCACGTTCAGGTTGTTGCAGACCACCGCCGACGAGTCCAGGAGCGCCGACTGCGAGACCAGCGAGTTCATCCACGCGCCGCCCCGCTTGGAGTCGCGGGTGTAGAAGTCGCCGATGTACAGGCCGACGGGGGAGCCGTCGGCCTCAGTCACCTCGAACACGCGGGCCTCCGGATGCCAGGCGACCAGGTCGGGGCGCTCGGTGAACGTGACCCCGTACAACCGGCTCGCCGCGTAGAACACGCCGTCGCGCAGCACCCGCTCGAGCTCGAAATAGGGCCGCATGGCCGCGGTGTCCACATGATACCGGGCCCGGCGCACCTGTTCGGTATAGAACGCCCAGTCCCACGCGGCGAGCTCGAAACCGCCGCCGTCCTGGTCGATCCGGGCCTGCAAGTCGGCCTGCTCGACCAGGGCGTTACGGGCCGCAGCGGGTGCCAGGCGCCCGAGCAGGTCGGCGATGGCCTGCGGCGTCTTCGCGGTCTGGTCGGCGGTCACCGCGGCCGCGTGGCTGTCGAAGCCGAGCAGCCGGGCGCGTTCGGCGCGGAGCCGGGCGATCGACAGCACCAGCTCGCGATTGTCGTGGTCGCCGCCACGGATGCCGCGGGACCGCGAGGCCGCCAGCAGCCGCTCCCGCACGCCGCGGTTCGTGAGCTGAGCCAGATACGGGTGACCGGTCGGCAGCACGAGGGTGATCACGTACCGGCCCGGCAGCCCGCGCTCCGTCGCAGCCTCCGCCGCGGCCGAAATCTGCCCGGCGGTGAGGCCGTCGAGCTCGGCGACGTTCTCGAGCACGAGGGCCAAATCGTTGGTGTCGGCCAGCAGGTTCTTCTCGAACCGGGTGGTCGCCGTGGAGAGCCGTGCGTTGTAGTCCCGCAGCTCGGCCTTGGCGGCGTCGGTCAGGCCCGCGCCGGCGAGCGTGAACTCCGTGTGGTATCGCTCGACCAGGTAGCGCGATTCCGCGTCCAGCTGCAACCGGTCCAGCTGCGCGTGCAGGGCGGCCACCCGAGCGAAGAGCTCCGGGTTCAGACGGATGGCGTCCGCGTGCGCGGCCAGCAACGGCGCCAGCTCCTCCTCGAGCGCGTCGGTCAGCTGGTTCGAGTCCGACGAGCTGCGGTTGAAGAACACCGCCGCCACCCGGGTGAGCAGTTGCCCGCTAAGTTCGAGCGGCACCATGGTGTTGTCGAACGTGGGCGCATCCGGAACCCCGCAGATCGCCGCAACCTCGAGGATCTGCTCCGCCATTCCCTGCAGGAAAGCGGGCCGGTAGTGCTCCTCCCGGATCATCCCGAACGGGGGCAGCTCGTAGGCCAGCGTGCTGGGGCTGAAGAAGGGGTTCATCCGCTCACCCTGCCACACCGGTTGCCCCCGCGCGAATAGGATCTGTTCATGACCGACGAGCCGGACCGCCAAGAGACCGCGCAGCGAGAGCAGTACACGCACGGGCACCACGAGAGCGTGCTGCGCTCGCACACCTGGCGCACCGTGGCGAATTCGGCGGCCTACCTGGTTCCGCACCTGTCGCCCGGCCGGTCCCTGCTCGACGTGGGTTGCGGCCCCGGCACGGTCACGGTCGACCTGGCGCGCCGGCTGTATCCCGGGCAGGTCACCGGCATCGACGCGTCGGAGCAGATCGTGCGTCATGCCGCGGGACTCGCCTTCGACGAGGGCGTGCGGAACGCCTCCTTCCACGTCGGCGACGCCTGCGCGCTCGATTTCCCCGACGAGAGCTTCGACATCGTGCACGCGCACCAGGTGCTGCAGCACCTGGCCAACCCGGTTGCCGCGCTTCGGGAGTTCCGCCGGGTGTTGAAGCCGGGCGGAGTCTTCGCCGGCCGCGACGCCGATTACGGGGGCGTGATGTACCACCCGAAGCTGCAGGGGCTCTCGCTGTGGCTGACGGCGTACCGGGACGTGCACTACTCCAATGGCGGCGACCCCGACGCCGGGCGTTCCCTGAAGGCGTGGGCGCGCCAGGCGGGGTTCGGCGCGGTGACGAGCTCGGCATCCATCTGGTGCTTCGCCTCGGATGTGGAACGTGAGTGGTGGGGCGGGTCCTGGGCCGACCGCGTGACGGAATCCGCCTTCGCCGCACACGCCATCGAGGTGGGGGCCGCCGACCTCGCCGACCTGAACAAGATGAAGGCCGCCTGGCTCCAGTGGGCCGGGGACCCGGACGGCTGGTTCGGCATCCCGCACGGAGAGGTCGTCGCCCGCAAGTAGCGGCAGAAAACCCTTCGCCGAACCGTGAGTAGCGCCCCCGTTTTCCGAATTTTAAGGGGCGCTTCTCACGGCTCGGCGGAGTCGGCCAGGCCAGAGCCAGGCCAGGGCCAGCAGAGCCTAGATCCAGTCGTCCTCGTCTTCGAGGGCGATCGCCGGTTGGGTGATCGTGGCGCTGTCCTCGGCCGGGTTGTAACGGATGACCGTGCCGTCGTCCAGCTCCAGCACGGGGTTGCCCTCGAGCCAGGTCAGCGTCCAGCGCCAGGCTTGCGTGTCCTCCGCCAGGGCCGTGAGCTCTTCCTCGACCGCCCTGACGGCGATCTCGACCACATGGGGCAGCCGTGCGGGCATCGGGCCGCCCAGCGGCCAGCGTGTTCCCATCTGCATGTTAGAGCTCGATCTCGTAGGTGACCCAGTCGGTGCGGGTGGCCACGTCGTCGTACAGGCGCTGCGCGGTCTCGTTGTCGGCGGCGGTCAGCCACTGCACCGTGGTCAGGCGGTGCGCCGCGGCGTACTCCTTGGCGAACTCGATCAGGGCCCGGCCGATGCCCGTGCTGCGGGATTCCGGCACCACGAACAGGTCGTCGAGGAACAGGCCGCGGGTGGCGGTCAGGGTGTTCGGAACCTCGCGGTAGTGGGCGAATCCGACGAACTCGCCGTCGTCGTCGACGGCAACGGCGCCGGTGAGCGACTCGTTCTTGTCGATGATCCAGCTCCAGACCTGGAGCGCTTTCTGGTCAGTCAGTTCGCACTTGTAGAACTCGCTGTAGCCCTCGAAGAGTCCCAGCCACGAAAAAAAGTCCTTGTCGCCGAGCGCGCGTACCTTGATTGACATTCGGTTCTCCTAGTTCTCCGGCACCGTGGCGAGCACGATGTCGGTGACAGCCAATTCGCTGCCTTCAATAAAAACCAACTCCGAGATACGGCCAACGGCACTCAGATCGGCGGCAGCCTGCCTGAGCAGGGCAATCTCTGCAGCCGTACCGCTAATTACAGCAGATTCGACGTCCGTTTTCTGGGAAGCCTTCGCATCGGTTTTTGCGCGGCGGATGCCGGTGAGCGCCCGGCTGGACAGGTCCAGCAGAGCGACGTTGCCGCCCTGCCCTCCGCTGAGCTCGGACTGGACGGGCCAGGCCGCGTGGTGGATCGAGTCTTCGGTGGACCAGGACCAGGCTTCCTCGGTCGCGAACGGCACGAACGGGGCGAACAGGCGCAGCAGGGTGGACAGCGCGGTGCGGAGGGCGGCGACCGCCGATGCCTGGCCGGGACCGGCCTCGCCGTAGGCGCGCTCCTTGACCAGCTCGAGGTAGTCGTCGCAGAACGTCCAGAAGAAGCTCTCGGTCAGTTCCAGCGCCCGGGCGTGGTCGTAGTCCTCGAACGCGGCGGTGGCCTGGCCGACCACGACGCTTAGCCGGGCGAGCATGCTCTGGTCGAGCGGCTCGCTGACGGGGGCCTCCGCGCCGCCGTCGAAGCCGAGGATGAACTTCGACGCGTTCAGGATCTTGATCGCCAGGCGGCGGCCGATCTTGATCTGGGTCGGGTTCTTGGGGTCGAACGCGGCGTCGGTGCCGAGGCGCGACGACGCGGCCCAGTAACGCACGGCATCCGAACCGTGCTGCTCGAGCATGTCCGCCGGGGTGACGACGTTGCCCTTGGACTTGGACATCTTCTTGCGATCGGGGTCCACGATGAAGCCGGACAGGGCCGCGTGCTGCCACGGCGAGACGCCGTGTTCGAGTTCGGCGCGAAGCAGGGTGGAGAACAGCCAGGTGCGGATGATGTCCTGGCCCTGCGGGCGCAGCGAGTACGGGTAGACGAGTTCGAACAGTTCGGGGTCGCGCTCCCAGCCGCCGGCCAGCTGCGGGGTGAGGGAGGAGGTCGCCCAGGTGTCCATCACGTCGACCTCGCCGACGAAACCGTTCGCCTGGCCGCGCTGCCCGGCCTCGTAGCCGGGGGCGGTGTCGGAGGACGGGTCGACCGGGAGCATCTCGCGGGTGGCGACGATGGGCTGGTCGAAAAGCGGGTTCGCGTCGGCATCCAGCGGGTACCAGATCGGCAGCGGAACGCCGAAGAACCGCTGGCGGGAGACGAGCCAGTCGCCGGTGAGGCCGTTGACCCAGTTCTCGTAGCGCACGCGCATGAATTCCGGGTGCCACTGCAGGTCGCTGCCGTGCGTGATCAGGCGGGCGCGCAGCTTCTCGTCGCGGGCGCCGTTGCGGATGTACCACTGGCGGGTGGAGACGATTTCGAGCGGTTTGTCGCCCTTCTCGAAGAACTTGACCGGGTGCACGATCGAGCGCGGTTCGCCGATCAGGTCGCCGCTGGTGCGGAGCAGGTCGACCACGGCCGCCTTGGCGGAGAAGACGGTCTTGCCGGCCAGCTGCGCGTATGCGGCCCGCCCGGCCTCGCTCGTGATCGCTTCGGGCGCCTCGGCGATGATGCGGCCGTCGAAGCCCATGATGGCGCGGTTGGGGAGGTCCAGTTCACGCCACCAGATCACGTCGGTCACGTCGCCGAACGTGCAGATCATGGCGATTCCGCTGCCCTTGTCCTTCTGCGCGAGGTGGTGGGCCAGGATCGGCACCTCCACGTCGAACAGCGGCGTGCGAACGGTTGAGCCGAACAGGGCCTTGTAGCGCTCGTCGTCCGGATGCGCCACGAGGGCCACGCAGGCGGGCAGCAGTTCCGGGCGGGTGGTCTCGATCTCGATCGCGCCGCCGCCGGGCTGGGCGAAGGAGACTCGGTGGTAGGACGCGGGCATCTCCTTGTCCTCGAGCTCGGCCTGGGCGACCGCGGTGCGGAAGGTGACGTCCCACAGCGTGGGGGCCATGGCCTGGTAGGCCTCGCCGCGCTCGATGTTGCCGATGAACGCCGACTGGGAGGTGACGAGGGAGTCGTTGCCGATCGTGCGGTAGGTCTGGGTCCAGTCGACGCTGAGGCCGAGCATGCGCCAGACGGCCTCGAACTGCTTCTCGTCTTCGATGGTGAGGCGTTCGCACAGCTCGATGAAGTTGCGGCGGCTGATCGGCAGCTGGTCGGCGGCCTTGGTGCTCTTGCCGTCGCCGCCCTCGAACGGCGCGGTGAAGTCATCGACGTAGGGCAGGGACGGGTCGCAGCGCACGCCGTAGTAGTTCTGCACCCGGCGTTCGGTGGGCAGGCCGTTGTCGTCCCAGCCCATCGGGTAGAAGACGCTCTTGCCGCGCATGCGCTGGAAGCGGGCGATGACATCCGTGTGCGTGTAGGAGAAGACGTGCCCGATGTGCAGCGACCCGGAGGCGGTCGGCGGCGGGGTGTCGATGGAGAAGATGTTCGCGCGCGTGGCCGAACCCCGGTCGAACCGGTAGGTGCCCGCGTCTTCCCAGGAGCCGCCCCACTTGGTTTCGAGCCCTTCGAGGGCAGGTTTTTCCGGAACGCTGGCGGCGGTCATGTTTCTCCGATTCGTATCTGCGGCACCGTGTCGGTGGTGAAGTGCCTGAGTATTGGGCGGTACCTAACTTACCGGATGTCCCGTTCCAGACCGATTCCGGGCCCAGCCCGGCGTTTGGGAGCCGCCCCCGGTCGGTCGGCGAGTGGCAGGATTGGAGGCGGAGAGGGGTACCGTGACCGGTCCAAATGATGACGACACGAGGCCTGACGGCACGCCGGATGGCGACGCCCTGGCCGGCCCGCGCACGCTCACGGATGCCCGCCGCACGGCGCTGCGCCGCAAGGTGCGCCTGATCGTCGGCTTCACGATCGGCTACAACGTGCTCGAGGCGGTCGTGTCGATCGCGGCCGGTGCCGCGGCATCCTCGACCGCGCTGGTCGCATTCGGCCTGGATTCCGTGATCGAAGTGCTCTCCGCCGCGGTCATCGCCTGGCAGTTCTCGCGCCGCGACCCCGACCGGTGGCAGAAACCTGCCCTCCGCGCCATCGCGGTCGCTTTCTTCGCCCTGGCCGGCTACGTCATCCTGAACGCCGGCCTCGGCCTCATCGGGGTGATCGAGGCCGAGCCCAGCCCGGTGGGCATCGTGATCGCCTGCCTGAGCCTGGTGATCATGCCGGGAGTGGCGGGCGTGGAACGCCGGGCCGGGACCGAGCTCGGCTCGAAGAGCGTGCTGGCGGACTCCCGGCAGCTGCTGCTGTGCGCGTGGCTGTCCGGGTCGGTGCTGCTCGGGCTGGTGCTGAACACGCTGCTGGGCTGGGCCTGGGCGGACTCGCTCGCGGCACTCGTGATCGCCGGCTTCGCGATCAGGGAAGGCGTCGAAGCCTGGCGCGGCGAGGCGGAATCCCCGGTCGCGCTCCTGTCGTAGACACGGTCGCCGCCCGTCCGTCCGTCCCCCCGGCCGCTCGCCCGTCCCCCCGGCCGCTCGCGGCGCAGGTTATTCCCGCGGGCGCAGGCTCGAACCTGCGCCGCGGGCCACAACCTGCGCCACGAGCGCGGGGTCGTGGAGTCCGGCTAGCCGAGGCGGGGGACCGCGCCCAGCAGGGCCCGGGTGTACGGATGCTGCGGCGCCCCGAAGACCTGTCCGGCCGCGCCCGATTCGACGATCCGGCCGTCCCGCATCACGGCCACCCGGTCGCTGACGTGCTGGATCACCCCGAGGTCATGGGAGATGAACAGCACGCTGAGGCCGAGGTCCCGTTGCAGGTCGTCGAGCAGGTCGAGCACCTGGGCCTGCACCGTGACGTCGAGCGAGGAGACGGGTTCGTCGCAGATCAGGATCTGCGGCTCGGAGGCCAGCGCCCGGGCGATGCCCACCCGCTGGCGCTGCCCGCCGGAGAGGGACAGCGGCCGCCGGGTGAGCAGGCTCGCGGGCAGGCCCACGGCGTCCAACAGCTCCCGGATGCGCCGGCCGGCGGCATCGGACCTGTCGACCGATCCGCCGCGGGATCGGAGGCCGTCGCGACCGCGGGACCGGCCGGCGCCGGTCGTGTCGACGGTCGTGTCGACGGTCGTGTCGACGGTCGTGTCGACGGTCGTGTCGACGGTCGTGTCGACGGTCGTGTCGACGGTCGTGCCGCCGGTCCTGCCGCCTACTGCGTCCCGCAGCACGTCGCCGACCGTGAGCCGGGGGTCGAAGGAACTGAGCGCATCCTGGTAGACCGCGCCCAACTGGGGGCGCAGCAGCCGCCGCGCCTTCTCGGCGCCGGCTCTCTCGCCGGCGACGCTGAACGGCTCGCCGAGCACTCGCACCTCGCCCGCGTCCGGCCGGGCGAGCGCCAGCACGAGCCGGGCCAGGGTGGTCTTGCCCGAACCGGACTCACCGACGATGCCGAGGGTCGTTCCCCGTTCCAGCCGGAACGACACGTCGTCGACGGCGGCCTGAACGCTGCCGTCGGGACGGGTGAACCGCTTGACCAGCCCGGTGGCCTCGAGCACGACCTCTCTGGCCGCGGCGGGAGCGGCCGGGTGCGCCCCGGCTTCGGCGTCGACCGCCCGGGCCGGCTCCGCGTCGCGCAGGGCCAGCTGCGCGGTCAGAGCTGGGGTCAGCTGCGCGGTCAGGCGCAGGCCGCGTGGTTTGTCCACGGGGACGGCCGCCAGCATCCGCCGGGTGACCGGATCCTCCGGCGCGGCCAGAACCGCGGCGGTCGGCCCCTGCTCGACGATGCGTCCCTCGGAGAGGACCGCGATCCGGTCGGCGATGCGGCCCACCACGGCGAGGTCGTGGCTGATCAGGAGGATCCCGGTGCCCCGGCGTTTCAGGTCGGCCAGGAGGTCCAGGATCTGGGCCTGCACGGTCACGTCGAGGGCGGTCGTCGGCTCGTCGGCGATCAGGAACGGCGGGTCGAGGGCGATCGCGGCCGCGATCAGGGCGCGCTGGCGCTGGCCTCCCGACAGCTCCCCTGAGCGTTTCCGGGCTTGGTTCTCCCCGTCGGGCAGCCCCACGCGTGCCAGCAGCTCGAGCACGCGCGCATGGCGGGCCGCGGCGCCCAGCCGGGTGTGCAGCCGGAGCGAGTCGGCGATCTCCCGGCCCACCGGGCGCAGCGGGTCCAGGGACACCAGGGCGTCCTGCAACACCAGGCCCACGTCGCGTCCGCGCCGGCACCGCCACGCGGCCTCCGAGATTTCCAGCACGCCGGACGCGCCGAGAGTCAGCTCGTCGGCGCGCAGCCAGGCGGTGTCCCCGGCGAGGCCGAGCAGGCTGCGCGCGGTGACGGACTTGCCGGAACCGGACTCGCCCACCAGGGCCAGGCACTCGCCCGGCGCGACGTCGAACGAGATGCCCTCCACCACCGGCGATGCGCCCGGTTCCGGGCCGAACCCCACGCTCAGGTTGCGCACGCGCACGACCGGCACGATCGGCGCGGTCGCGGCCGCGGCCGCGGTCGCGGGCAGGGCGGCTGCCGGCCCGGGTGCCAGGCTCTCCGCGCTCTCCGCGCTCATGCGTGCCTCAGCCTGCGGTCGATGCCGCGGCCCAGGGCCGTGGCCGACACCGCGGCGAGCACGATGAACAGGCCGGGGAAGAAGCTCATCCACCAGGCCGAGCCGATGTACGTGCGCCCGGCGGAGAGCATGGCGCCCCATTCGGCGGCCGGCGGCGTGGCGCCCAGCCCGAGATAACTGAGGGCGGAGGCCCAGACGATCGCCTGGCCGATCCCGAGGGTGCCGAGCACGAACAGGGGAGCGAGGGTGTTCGGCAGGATGTGGCGCGCCAGGATCCGGCCGCGACCCAGGCCGAGCACGGTGGCCGCCTCGACGAACGCGGACGAGCGCACCGAGACGAGCTGGGCCCGGATGATGCGGGCGTACCCGGGCGCCGTCGCCAGCCCGACCGCCACGGTCGCGCTCGCCACTCCGGGGCCGAAGACCAGGATGAACAGCAGCGCCAGCAGCAGCCCCGGAAAGGCGAACAGCACCTCGAGCAGCCGGTTCACGGTGAAGTCGACGACCGGGCCGAGCATCCCGGCCAGGGTTCCGAGCACGAGTCCGAGGCCCAGCCCGATCAGGGTCGCGAGGGTGCCGATCAGCAGGGAACTGCCGGTGCCGTGTACGACCCGGGTGAAGATGTCCCGGCCGGACTCGTCGGTGCCGAACCCGTGCACGAGCGACGGAGCCTGGAACGCGGACAGGGGATCGATCCCGAGCGGGTCCCCGGGCGCCACCAGGGCCGGCGCGAGCGCAGCCGCCACCAGGAACAGCGCGAACAGCCCGCTCAGCGTCTCGGCGACCCCGATCCGGGGTCGCCGGCCGCGCCGGGGCGGGTGGGCCGGGCGGGGCGCGCGGGCGGACCGGCCGAGGCCGGCCTGGATCTCCAGGTCGCTCATCGGGTGCGCAGCCGGGGATCGGCCAGGCGCTGGGCCAGGTCGGTGAGCAGGGTCATCAGGATGTAGCCGAGCGCCACGACCAGCACGGTGCCGACCACGACCGGCACATCACGCACCGTCACGGCGTTCAGCAGGGTGCGTCCGAGTCCGGGCCGGGCGAAGATCGTCTCGACCACCACCGCGCCGCTGATCAGGGACCCGAACGCCCAACCGGACAGGCTGATCGCCGGCAGGGCGGCGTGGCGCAACGCGTGCACCCAACGGATGCCGCGCTCGCCCTCACCCCGCGCCCGCGCCGACAGCACGAAGGGCGACTCCAGTGCGGCGAGCAGGGACTCCCGCATGATCTGGCCGAGGAACCCGGCCAGCGGGACCGCGAGGGTCAGCACCGGCAGCACCAGCCCGGCGGGCCCGGCCGTGCTCACCGGCGGCAGCCAGCCCAGCCAGACACTGAACAACACGATCAGCGCGGTCGCCAGCCAGAAATGGGGGAGCGCGGCGGACACGATCTCCAGCCCCGACCCGAGGAACCAGGCGAACCGGCCGCCGCGGGTCGACCAGGTCGCCAGCACGAGGGCGAGGAGCCAGGCCACGGCCAGGGCGAGCACCGCCAGCAGCAGGGTGCCGCCGAGCTGCCCGGCCAGAAGCGGGGCGACATCCTGGTTCAACGCGTACGAGCGGCCCAGGTCGCCGGTGACGAGCCGACCGAGCTGCGCCAGGTACTGCGTGAACACGGGCAGGTCGAGGCCGTACTCGGCGCGCACCGCGGCGAGCGCCGCCGGCGAGGTCTGCGAACCCGGACCGCCGAGGATGGCCTCGGCCGGGTCGCCGGGGATCAGCCGCACGGCGAAGAAGGTGAGCGTGGCCACCATCCACAGCACGAAGCCGGCCCCGACCAGACGCACCAGGATCAGGCCCGGCACGCTCCGGCGCAGGGCGCGGAGGGTGGACCGAGCCTGCGCCGCCGCGTCAGGCATGGGCTGTTCCCGGCATCCGCTACTTCAGCCACGCATCGTAGAACGTGGGCGTCGACACGGTCGGCAGGGCGCGGGCGCCGGTGACCTTCGCCCCGAGCAGGAAGTGGTTCTGCTGGTCGTAGAGGGGCAGGATGTAGTAGCCCTCGAGCACCTGGTTCTGCGCGTCCGTGTAGAGGGCCTTGCGCTTGGAGGCATCCGTGACCTGGCCGGCCTCGGTCAGCAGCGCGTCGATGGCCGGGTCGTTCACCTGCGCGTGGTTGGCGAAGTAGCCGCTGGGCGCGGGAACGATGCCGGCGGAGTGGAACAGGATCCGCAGCACGTCGGGTCCGACCTTGGTGTACGGCGCGCTGACGGCGTCGTAGTTGTTCTCGCCGAGGGCCGTGTACCAGCTGGAGAGGTCCATCGGGACCAGGCGCACCTCGAAGCCGGTCTTCTTCGCGGTGGCCTGGATCTGTTCGAACAGGGACTGCTCCGCGGGGATGGACTGGTTGGTGCTCACCGGGAAGGTGACCGTGAGCCGCACGCCGTCCTTGACCCGGTAGCCGCCCGCGTCGCGCTTCGTCCAGCCCGCGGAATCGAGGAGGGTGCCGGCGTCCTTCGGCTCGTATCCGAACAGTTCGGGGCGCGGTACCGCGAGGGACTCCGCACTGGAGAGGGCCGCGTAGGAGCGGGTGGCTGTGCCCTGGAACAGGCTCGCGACCGCGTCGTCGACATTGGCCGAGCGGATGAACGCCTCGCGCACGAGCGGGTCGTTGAACGGGGCGCGTCCGGAGTTCAGTTCGATCCGGTTGGAGGCGCCGGGGCGCGGTGCGTCGAGGTGACGGATCGAGTCGCCCTTCTCGGTCTGCACGATCGTGTCGGGCTGCGCGTTGTCGATGACGTCGACGTCACCGGACTGCAGGGCGGCGTACCGCGACGCGGAGTCGGGGATGAAGCGCCAGACGATGGAGTCGAGGTACGCCGATCCGCTGTGCGCGGCATCCGCGGGCGGAGAGGAGTAGCCGTCGTTCCGCACGAGGGTGATCGAGTCCTGCTTGACCCAGGTCTTGACCTGGAACGGGCCGGTCCCGACCGGAGCCGCGCAGTTCTCCTCCTGGCTGCGGGCTAGCGCCTGCTTTGATTCGATCGCGAGCCACGGCTGGCTCAGGGACTCGAGCAGGGCGCTGTCCGGTTCGCCGAGGGTCAGGCGCACCACGTTCGGGGCGACCGCCTCGGTACCGGTGACCTTCTGCAGCGCCAGGTAACCAGTCGACGAACCCGTCTTCGGGTCCTGGAGGTGAGCGATGTTGGCCTGCACGGCGGACGCGTCCAGAGGCGTGCCATCCGTGAAGGAGACCCCGTCGGCGAGCGTGAATTCCCAGTCCAGGCCGTCGGCGCTCTCGGTCCACGAGTCCGCCAGCCACGGGATGATTTTCCCGTCGGCGTCCCGGGAGACCAGGGACTCGAGGTACTGCGTGCTCACCAGCGCCTGCGGGTAGTTGCCGCCCACGTGCGGGTCCAGGCAGGTGGGTTCCGCGTCGCCGGAGGCGTAGGTGAGGGTGCCGCCGGTGACGGGCCCCTCAATCGTGGGAGACTCCGCAGGGCTGGCGCAGCCGGTGAGGAGAA
Organism: Cryobacterium sp. TMT4-10; assembly: GCF_004403275.1. Lineage (NCBI taxonomy): Bacteria > Bacillati > Actinomycetota > Actinomycetes > Micrococcales > Microbacteriaceae > Cryobacterium > Cryobacterium sp. TMT4-10. The sequence goes on along the minus strand of NZ_SOGU01000090.1, from coordinate 181,261 downwards.
GGCCGGCGGCGACCAGGCCGGCGACGGTGCGCGAAGCGCGGTGGGTGTGCCCCGAGGCGATCATGTCAGGTCTCTTTCCGCGGCGCGACTCGGCCGAGTGTGCAATTGTTGGACTCGGTCCAAGAATGTTCCGGACCGACCACCATCGTAGAACACGGAATCACCATGACGAATCACCCGCCGAGCCGAGTCGGGCGCCCGCGCGGCTCGTCCCGGATGATGCTCGAGGAGGCCGCGGCGGAACTCTTCCTCGAGCAGACCTACGCGGGCACCACGATCGAGCAGATCGCGCGGCGGGCCGGAGTGAGCCGCAACACCTTCTTCAACTACTTCGCCGCGAAGAGCGACCTGCTCTGGGTCGAGGTGGACGCCGGACTGGCCGGACTGCCGGCGGCGCTCGCCGAGTGCGCCGGCGCCGCCGGACCGGCCGAGGCGGTGTCCGCCGTCGAGCGGGCCCTGCTGCAGATATCCGCCGGGTTCGGGCCCGGTCACGTGCCCTGGGCGCTCACCCAGTCCGAGCTGATGGGCACGACGGGGGAGCTGGAGGCATCCGCGCTGTCCCGGTTCATGGCGCTGGTGACGCTGGTCGAGCGTTTCGTCCTGGCGCGCACGCCCGCCGGTGCCGAAGCGGCGCTGGTCGGTCGGAGTTTCGCGATGGCCGTGTTGGCCGCCGCGGCCGCCGCCGCCGGGGTCTGGGCGCGCGCGGGCGTCTCCCGCGGGCCGCTGGGCCCATATCTGCAAGCGGCCATCGCGCCGGTCTGCTCCGGCTACCGGGCCGTGCACGCCGCAGGCTAGAATCGTTCCTGCATGACTGTGATCCGGCCATCACCGGTGAGTCTTCGGAAGAACGGAACCGCCTCCGGGCGGCTTCCTGGTAGAACCGAACGGGTCGGGCCCGTCACAGCCTCAGAACAAGCGGTTGCCCGGGTCCACCTGCCCAGGCGGCAAGCGAGGTGGTACCGCGGCGGATCCCTTTTCGGGTTCGGCGTCCTCGTGGAACAGGGCGGCTCTGCACCAAGCAGAACCTGCCCGACTCGTCCAGGAGAAGCATGACGTACCCCAAAGGCCGGCACCCCGGTTCGGCAGACCAGCAGCCCGGCAGCACCGTTCCCTCGGGCAGCGTGCCCTCCGGCATCGTGCCGTCGCCGAGTTTCCCCCAGATCGAGACCGACGTGCTCAAGTTCTGGGCCGAGGACGGCACCTTCCAGGCGTCGATCGACAACCGGGCGGATGCCCCGGAGTGGGTCTTCTACGACGGCCCGCCCTTCGCCAACGGGCTGCCCCACTACGGGCATCTGCTGACCGGGTACGCCAAGGACCTGTTCCCCCGGTTCCAGACCATGCGCGGCATGCAGGTGCACCGCCGCTTCGGCTGGGACACGCACGGCCTGCCGGCCGAGCTGGAGGCCGAACGCGAACTCGGCATCACCGACAAGAGCGAGATCGAGAAGATGGGCATCGGCGCCTTCAACGCGGTCGCCCGCAGCTCGGTGCTCAAGTACACCAAGGTCTGGGAAGAGTACGTCACCCGCCAGGCCCGCTGGGTCGACTTCGAGAACGACTACAAGACCCTCGACATCACGTTCATGGAATCCGTGATCTGGGCGTTCAAACGCCTGCACGACAAGGGCCTCGCCTACGAGGGCTACCGGGTGCTGCCGTACTGCTGGCGCGACCAGACGCCGCTCTCCAACCACGAGCTGCGGATGGACGACGACGTCTACAAGATGCGCCAGGACCAGACCGTCACCGTGACGTTCCCGCTGGTCGGGGCGAAGGCGGAAGCCCTCGGGCTGACCGCCGTGCGCGCCCTGGCCTGGACCACGACACCCTGGACCCTGCCCACGAACATGGCGCTGGCCGTGGGGCCGCAGATCACGTACGCCGTCGTCCCCGCCGGGCCGAACGGCACCCCCGACGCGACCGTGCTGCGGGAGGCCGGGCCGGACGGCGGCGCGGCATCCGTCGCCCCGGTGTCCTCCGCCCGGGTCGAGGTGCTCGGCGCCGAATACCTGCTCGCGATCGACCTCGTCGGCAACTACGCCAAGGACCTCGGCTACGACTCCGCCGTCGACGCGCTGGCGGCGATCTCCCGCACGGTGCCGGGCGCGGACCTCGAGGGCGTCTCCTACGACCGCCTCTTCGACTACTACGCGGACACCGAGGTCTGGGGCACGCAGAATGCCTGGACGATCATCGTCGGGGACTACGTCACCACCGCGGACGGCACCGGGATCGTGCACCAGGCCCCCGCCTACGGCGAAGAGGACCAGAAGCTCTGCGAGGCCGCCGGCATCCCGGTGATCATCTCCCTCGACGCGGGCGGCAAGTTCCTCGCCGACGTGCCCGAGGTGGCCGGCCAGCTCTGGTCCGACGCGAACAAGCCGCTCACCCAGCTGATCCGCGCCGAGGGCCGCCTGCTCCGCCAGGCCAGCTACGAGCACTCGTACCCGCACTGCTGGCGCTGCCGCAACCCGCTGATCTACAGGGCCGTGTCGAGCTGGTTCGTGCGCGTCACTGACTTCCGCGACCGGATGGTCGACCTCAACCAGGACATCACCTGGGTGCCGGAGAACGTCAAGGACGGCCAGTTCGGCAAGTGGATCGGCAACGCCCGCGACTGGTCGATCAGCCGCAACCGGTACTGGGGTTCGCCCATCCCGGTCTGGAAGAGCGACAACCCCGACTACCCGCGCATCGACGTCTACGGCTCGCTGGACGAGCTCGAGGCCGACTTCGGCGTGCGCCCCACCGACCTGCACCGGCCCTACATCGACGAGCTCACCCGCCCGAATCCCGACGACCCGACCGGGCAGTCCACCATGCGCCGCATCACGGATGTGCTCGACGTCTGGTTCGACTCCGGCTCGATGCCGTTCGCCCAGGTGCACTACCCGTTCGAGAACGCCGACTGGTTCGACAGCCACAACCCGGCCGACTTCATCGTCGAGTACATCGGGCAGACCCGCGGCTGGTTCTACATGCTGCACACGCTCTCGACCGCCCTGTTCGACCGGCCGGCCTTCAAGAACGTCGTCAGCCACGGCATCGTGCTCGGCAACGATGGGCAGAAGATGTCCAAGTCGCTGCGCAACTACCCCGACGTGAACGAGGTGTTCGACCGCGACGGCTCGGATGCCATGCGCTGGTTCCTGATGAGCTCCTCCGTGCTGCGCGGCGGCAACCTGATCGTCACCGAGGAGGGCATCCGCGAGGGCGCCCGCCAGGTGATGCTCCCGCTCTGGAGCACCTGGTACTTCTTCTCGCTCTACGCGAACGCGTCCGGTGAGAACGGCTACGACGCCACCTGGCGCGCCGACTCCACCGACGTGCTGGACCGGTACCTGCTGGCCAAGACCCGCGACCTGATCGTGGACGTCACGAACGACCTGGAGAACCTGGACAGCAGCCTCGCGGCCGCCCGGCTGCGCGACTTCGCCGACGTGCTCACCAACTGGTACGTGCGCCGCTCGCGCGACCGGTTCTGGGCCGGCGCCGCGGCCGGCGGCTCCACCGAGGCGTTCGACACGTTGTACACCGTGCTCGAGACCGTCACCCGGGTCGCCGCCCCGATGCTCCCGCTCGTCACCGAGCGCATCTGGCAGGGCCTCACCGGCGGCCGCAGCGTGCACCTCACCGACTGGCCGGACGCCGACCTGTTCCCCGCCGACGCCGACCTCGTCACCGCGATGGACCAGGTGCGCACCATCAGCTCCACCGTGCTCTCCCTGCGCAAGCAGGCCGGGCTGCGCGTGCGGCTCCCGCTGGCGACCCTGACCGTGGTCACCTCCAACACGGCGGCACTCGCGCCCTTCGAGGGCATCCTGCGCGACGAACTCAACGTGAAGAGCGTGCGCCTGGTCGAACTCCAAGGCGACAGCGCGAGCGCCTACGGCATCACCTCCCGACTCACCGTGAACGCCCGGGCGGCCGGACCGCGCCTCGGCAAGCAGGTGCAGCAGGTGATCAAGGCCGCCCGATCCGGCGACTGGAGCGAAACCGACGGCGTCGTCACCGCCGGGGGCATCGCCCTCGCCGAGGGCGAGTACGAACTCGTGCTGCAGACCGGTTCGGGCGCCGAGGCCGACGCGTCCGAGACCGCAACGGATGCCCCCGCCCTGGCCCTGCTGGCCGGCGGCGGTTTCGTGCTGCTCGAGACCAGGACCACGCCCGTGCTCGAGGCGGAGGGCTTCGCCCGGGACCTGATCCGCGCCGTGCAGGACACCCGCAAGTCCGCCGGCTTCGAGGTGAGCGACCGCATCCGTCTGGACCTGGTCTTCTACTCGGACGAGGATGCCGCCACGTTCGCCCTGGCCCCCGGGGTGGACCTCGCCGCGGAGACCCTGGCCACCCGGTTCGCCACCCACGTGTCGACCGAGGTCCCCGCCGACAGCCTGGCCAACGGGCTGCCGTCCGAATGGCTGGCGGGCCTGGTCGGGTTCCCGGTCGAGCACTACGTGCTCTACACCGCCGGTCAGTACGCCAACCGCGGCACCGTCCTGGTCGCCGTCGCACGAGAGAACGGACTCGTTCATGTCTAAGCCCCGGCCGTCCGCGGCAGATCCCGACCGCGAGGCCGGCGACGCCGTCCTCGCCGCGCTCCTCGAGCGGGTCGGCGAGGGCGCGCCCCGGCCCCGCCTGGCGCCGACCCGGCGGGCGCTGGAGCTGCTGGGGGACCCGCAGACCGTGTACCCGATCATCCACGTCACCGGCACCAACGGGAAGACCAGCACGAGCCGCATCGCGGAGAGCATCGTGCGCGCCTACGGCCTGCGCACCGGTCTGCTGATCAGCCCGCACCTGGTGCGGCTGAACGAGCGCATCGTGATCGACGGGGAATCGATCACCGATGAGGCCCTCGCCGCGAACTGGGCCGACATCTCGCCGTTCCTGCAGATGGTGGACGCCGAGCTCGTCGCCGCCGGGGAGGGTGCGCTCACCTTCTTCGAGGCGCTCACCGTGCTCGCCTTCGCCTGCTTCGCCGACGCTCCCGTCGACGTCGCGGTGATCGAGGTCGGCATGGGCGGCGAGTGGGACTCCACGAACGTGGCCGACGGCCAGGTCGCCGTCTTCACGCCGATCGCCCTCGACCACACCCTGCGGCTCGGCGCCACCATCGCCGAGATCGCGCGCACCAAGGCGGGCATCATCAAGCCCTCCGCCTCCGTGGTCTCGGCCCGGCAGGTCGAGGAGGCCCAGGCCGAACTCGAGCGCGCCGCCGAACTGACCGAGTCCACCCTGGCCAGCGAGGGCGAGGACTTCGCGCTGCTGAGCAGCCAGGTCGCCGTGGGCGGGCAGCTCATCTCCGTGCGCGGCCTGGCCGGCACCTACTCCGACCTCTTTCTGCCGATGTACGGCACCCACCAGGCCCAGAACGCGGCCGTCGCGATCGCCGCGGTCGAATCCTTCCTCGGCGCCGGCGCCACGGCGCTCTCGTACGACCTGGTCGAGGAAGGGCTGGCCTCGGCCACCTCGCCCGGACGCCTCCAGCTGGTGGGCGTCGAACCGACCGTGCTGGTGGATGCCGCGCACAACCCCCACGGCGCCACCGCCCTCAGCGCGGCCCTGGGCGACTACTTCGACTTCGACGAGATCGTGGCGGTGGTGGGCATCCTCGCCGACAAGGACGCCGACGGCATCGTCACCGCGCTGCTGCCGTCGGTGAGCCGGTTCCACGTGACCCAGTCGCACTCCGAACGGGCGATCGGCGTCGACGACCTCGCCGACCTGGTGGCCGAGACCGCCGGCGAGGTGAGCACCATCCGCTTCGACGACCTGGCCGCCGCGCTCGACTCCGCCCGCGACTGGGCCCTGGAATCGCCCAAACGGGCCGTGATCGTGACCGGTTCGATCACGCTCGTCGGCGAGGCCATCACCCTGGCCGATTCCCGCGAATGGATGACCAAGTGACCCTCGCGCCCGAACCCGACGAGACGCCGGATCCCGGCGCATCCGTTCGCCCCGCCGTCCCGCGGTCGATCAAGCGCTCCCTGGCCTCGATCGTGCTCGGCTTCGAGACGATCGTGGTGATGCTCGGCGCGCTCGTGATCTTCGGGCTCGGCGCGCTGCCGCCGCTGCTCGCCCTCGGCGGCGGAGCGCTTTTGTCGCTGGCCATGGTCGCCGTGATCGCTCTGCTGCGCTACCCGTGGTCGTACGTGATCGGCTGGATCCTCCAGGCCATCGTGCTGCTCTGTGGCTTCCTCAACCCCGCCATGTTTTTTGTCGGCGCCATGTTCACCGCCATGTGGGCGTACTGCATGATCGCCGGTTCGAGAATAGACAACCAGAAAGAGAACTCATGAGCACCCAGGTCCAAGAAACCCTCGTATTGGTCAAGCCCGACGGCGTGGCCCGCAATCTCTCCGGCGAGATCCTGCGCCGGATCGAGCAGAAGGGCTATTCCCTCGTCGACGCGAAGCTGGTGCAGGCGGACCGGTCCCTGCTGGCCGAGCACTACGCCGAGCACCAGGGCAAGCCGTTCTTCGACTCCCTGGTCGAATTCATGGAGAGCGGGCCCATCCTCGTGCTGCGGATCGCCGGCGAACGCGTGATCGAGGGCTTCCGGTCCCTGGCCGGCACGACCGACCCCACGACGGCGGCCCCCGGCACCATCCGCGGCGACTTCGGCCGTGACTGGGGCACCCGCGTGCAGCAGAACCTCGTGCACGGCTCCGACTCGCCCGAGTCCGCCGCCCGCGAGCTCGCCCTCTGGTTCGACTAGCGAGACCCCCACCCGGTCCCCATCCAGGACCCCACCCCCACCCCATCCGCCGAGCCGTGAGTTTGGCCCCTCTTTTTCGTCTGCGGAGGATCGCAACTCACGGCTCGGCGACGTTTTTCGGCCGTGCGGACCTGCGTCCCGCCTTCGCCGCCGCGTCACCGTCGTCGCAGCGCCACGTTCGCCGAGCCGTGAGTTTGGCCCCTGTTTCGCGTCTGCGGAGGGTCGCAACTCACGGCTCGGCGCGATGAAACTCACGGCTCGGCGAGCTTTCGGCGGCGCGGGCGGCGAGGGTAGCCGGGGCTTAGAGGCGGTGCAGGAAGTCCATCTGCAGTTGGGCGATGACGGCCGCCACGAGGTAGCAGCCGATCGTGATCACCACGATCCACGAGTACGCGCCCGCCGCGAAACGCCGAACGCCCGGCGACGCGGGCAGGTTGCCGACGGTGAGATTGTGCAGGGTGACGGCCAGGAACGTGGGGATCGTGACCACCCAGGTGACCATGCACCAGGGGCAGAGCACGTCGAGCACGAAGAAGCTCTGGCCCATCAGCCAGAGCACCAGGGCGAGGGCGCCCGTGACACCGATGTTCAGACCGATCCAGAACCAGCGCTTGAAGCGGGCGCCGGCCAAGATCGCGACGCCGATCGTGATCACGACCGTCCAGGCGATCAGCCCGATCAGCGGGTTGGGAAAGCCGAAGATGGCACCCTGCCAGGACCCCAGATTCGTGCTGCAGCCGACCAGGACGCTGAAGTTGCAGGACAGCTGCGCCTGCGGGTCCTCGAGAATGCGGAATTTGTCGATGGTCAGCAGGAATGCCGCGGTGAGGGCGATCAGTCCACCGACGATGAGGAAGATTGCGAGCCCGACGGGGCGCTTGGACTGGTCGGCTGCTGGCACCTTCGGATTATGTCATGTGCCTCGCACGTGATCCTGAGAATGCATGCGATAATCGAAGATGTCGCTTGAGCCGCGCTCAAGTTGATGCCAGAGAAGGCTTAATCACACATTTTTATAAATGGGCCGCACTAGCCCGGATTCATTGGTCCCACGACCAAAGGTATTAGCAGCCAGAGCCAAGAGCCGGTTGCGAACGAAGAGGATTCCCGAGGGTTTCGCGTAAGCAAAATCCTCCCACGAGAGAGTAGCCGGATGGGTGGCGCGGTCGCCCACACCGGTCAAGGAGCGCACCAGTGATGGTGGAAGACAACGAAAACATCAAAAAACGCAAGGGTTTGTTCGGCAGTCGCCGCACAGCGCGCCGTGCTGCCACACCGGTGTCCCCGGTCGTGACGGATGACCCGAGCAACACCCCACAGGACGAGGTTCCGGTCGTCGCCGCGGCGACACGCGAGCCCGCCCCGACCGAGCCACCGGCTCCGGTCCTCCCCGATGATTCCGCGACCGAGCCGGCATCCGCCGCACCGTTCGGCGGAACCCCCGACACAGAACAGGACGCTGACGTGGATCTGACGCTGCCGCCCACCCCCACAACCGACGTGGTCCGCCGGCCCTCGACCTCCCTGGTCTTCCAGGCTCCGGTCATCGTGCCGCTCCCGGCCCGCACCGGCGTTCGCCGCGACAGCCGTGACAGCTACCAGCAGGACGCCCGGCCGGACCGCTCGGACACCCGGCAGACCCACGACGACGAGGGCGACGAGTCGTCGACCGTTCGCCGTCGGGCCCGCCGCCGCACCGGCGACGAGAGCCGTTCGGGCTCCGACGACCCCGCGAACACCGTCGTGCGGGTGCGCGCCCCCCGCGAGCCCGAGCTGATCACCGAACCGCAGCGCATCAAGGGCTCCACCAGGCTCGAGGCCAAGAAGCAGCGCCGGCGTGACGGGCGGGATGCCGGTCGCCGTCGCCCGGTGATCACGGAGGCCGAGTTCCTCGCCCGCCGCGAGTCCGTCGACCGCGTCATGGTCGTGCGCGCCAAGCACAACAAGATCCAGATCGGCGTGCTCGAGGACAGCGTCCTCGTCGAGCACTACGTGGCCAAGAACCAGGATGCGTCCCTGATCGGCAACGTGTACCTCGGCCGGGTGCAGAACGTGCTCCCGAGCATGGAGGCCGCCTTCGTCGACATCGGACGCGGCCGCAACGCCGTGCTCTACGCCGGAGAGGTCGATTGGGAGGCCGCCGCCGAGACCTCCGGCAACAGCAGCCAGGCCCGACGGATCGAACTCGCACTGAAGCCCGGCGACAAGGTGCTGGTGCAGGTCACCAAGGACCCGATCGGCCACAAGGGCGCTCGGCTCACCAGCCAGGTCTCCCTGCCGGGCCGCTACCTCGTCTACGTGCCCAACGGCTCCATGAACGGGATCAGCCGCAAGCTACCCGACACCGAGCGTGCCCGCCTGAAGAAGATCCTCAAGGAGGTCCTGCCCGAGAACGTGGGCGTCATCGTGCGCACCGCGGCCGAGGGGGCCACCGACGAGCAGCTCACGCTGGACGTCAACCGCCTCACCGACCAGTGGGCGTCCATCGCCAGGCTGGTCGAATCCGCCTCGGCACCGGCCCTGCTGCACGGCGAGCCTGACCTGCTGATCAAGATCGTGCGGGATGTCTTCAACGAAGACTTCCAGAAGATGGTCATCTCCGGCGACGAGGCACGCGCCACCATCGAGACCTACCTGGGCCAGGTGGCCCCTGACCTGGTCGAGCGGGTCGAACGTTTCGAGGGCGAGATGGACGCCTTCGACGAGTACCGCATCTCCGAGCAGATCGAGAAGGCGCTCGACCGCAAGGTCTGGCTGCCCTCCGGCGGATCCCTGGTGATCGACCGCACCGAGGCCATGACGGTCGTCGACGTGAACACCGGCAAGTTCGTCGGCTCGGGCGGAAACCTCGAAGAGACCGTCACCAAGAACAACCTCGAGGCCGCCGAGGAAATCGTGCGCCAGCTGCGTCTGCGGGACATCGGCGGCATCATCGTCGTCGACTTCATCGACATGGTGCTCGAAACCAACCGCGACCTGGTGCTGCGCCGCATGCTCGAATGCCTGAGCCGCGACCGCACCAAGCACCAGGTGGCCGAGGTCACGTCGCTCGGACTCGTGCAGATGACCCGCAAGAAGCTGGGCCTCGGACTCCTCGAGTCCTTCAGTGAGAACTGTGAGGCCTGCGCCGGCCGTGGAATCGTCATCCACCACGACCCCGTGCTCAAGCACCGCCAGACCGCTCAGCCGGCGATGGAGCGTCGCCCGCGCAGCAAGTCGGGCGGCAACTCCGGCGGCGACAACGGAAACACCGGCAACGGCGGCAACGGACACCGCAACGGCGGCAACAATGGCGGCAACTCCGGTGACGGCAGCAACAACTCCGGCAGTGCGGCCGCGGCCACCCAGGCCGACGCCAGGGCCGGTCACGGCACCCACGGGATCACCGAGGACGCCAAGCACGCCCTCGCGCTGATTGCCGCACGCACGATCACCCGTTCGCTGACCGGATCCATCCCGATCATGCCGTCCGTTGAAGCCACGCCGGAAACCAAGCCTGCAACCGCGCAGGAGACTGCCGTACCCGCGCAGGAGGTCGAGCAGGCTCCCCGCGATGTCAACCCGATCGAGGCGGCCGTCAACGAGGTGGCCGCCCCGGAAGCGACCGCTGCGCCGGCACGCCGCAGCCGGCGGGCATCCTCCGGGTCGGGCCAGTCGACTCAGGCCAGGCAGCACGTTCAGCCCGCGCAGACCGAGCCCGTCCAGGCGGCCGAGTCCGCCCCGGTGGCACCGGATGCGGCCACCGAGTCGTCGGCGTCGGCGTCGGCCTCGGAAGATTCATCCGAGTCGGTCGCGATTCTCGACATCCCGATCAAGAAGTCCTCGCGCAGCCGTCGCACGGTGAGCAAGCAGGTCACCGAGCAGCTGCTGGACTCGGTGCTCGACTCACTGCCCGAGCCCAAGCAGCCCGGCCAGGGGCGCGGGCGCAGCCGCCGGGTCACGACGGCCGGCGGGTCCACCGCCGGCCTTCAGCCGATCGTCACGTCGTCCCCGGACGAGAAGCAGTAACTGCATCGAATGATCGCCGGGCGACCGGCGGCGTGAGCGGCCGATCGCCGCCTCGCCGCCGGTCGCCCGTCTTCGTGGTTCAGGCCCTCGCGCAGGGGATCAGGCGTTGTCGTCGCGTGGGGGAGCGGGCGGCAGGTGAGCGCGCTGCCTGCCGGTCACTCTCAGCCCGCTGGCCCGCAGCCGCACGACCAGCTCCCGATTGCTCACCGGATGCGCCCCAGCGGCCACCAGGGCCTCGTACAGGCGCGCGGGGACGTCGTAGTGGTCCAGGTCGAATCCGCGCCGGGGAATCCCGTTGGCGGCCGCGAATGCGTGCAATTCGGCCAGGGAAGTGTCGCTGACCAGATGAGACCAAACCGTACTGTGGGCGGGCCACGTAGGCTGGTCTATCAACACCGTCATGTTCAGATTCTACGATCCCGTCTCGGTTTGACCGGGGCTGGATGATCAGCTAAAGTCGACTGTTGGTGTGCGTTGGGCCTTAGCTCACGCGGTCATCAAGGTTTTCTGAAAGCGAGTGGGCCGGCTTGGCCTGTTCAAAGCAGTAACTTTCCATCATGGGGCCTCACGGCTCCCCAGAGATAGGTACGTAACTTGGTTTACGCAGTTGTGCGCGCCGGTGGGCGGCAGGAAAAGGTCGAGGTCGGAACCATCGTCACGATGGACCGAATCAAAGCCAATAAGGACGGCAACGTCGAGCTGGCCGCCGTGCTTCTCGTCGACGGCGACAAGATCACCTCTGACTCACAGTCGCTGGCCAAGATCACGGTTACGGCCGAGGTCTTGAACGACCTCCGTGGTCCGAAGATCGTCATCCAGAAGTTCAAGAACAAGACCGGGTACAAGAAGCGTCAGGGGCACCGTCAGGAGCTCACTCGCGTTCAGGTTACCGGCATCGCCTAGGCCTGAGGAGAAGAACAGATGGCACACAAAAAAGGTGCGAGTTCCACTCGCAACGGTCGCGATTCCAACGCCCAGCGCCTCGGCGTGAAGCGCTTCGGTGGTCAGGTTGTCAGCGCGGGCGAGATCATCGTCCGTCAGCGCGGCACCCACTTCCACCCCGGCGTCAACGTCGGCCGTGGTGGAGACGACACGCTCTTCGCCCTCGAGCCCGGCTCGGTTGAGTTCGGCGCGAAGGGTGGCCGCAAGGTCGTCAACATCGTGGTGGCTGCCGCGTAGGCATCCACAACTTGTAAGCGTGAGGGCGGGCTTCGGCTCGCCCTTTGCGTGTTTCACGGCACCATCGTTTTCGTTTTTGTGCACATAGTTTTTGCCACCTGAAAGGGGCACCCCCATGGCCACGTTTGTTGACCACGTCACTCTCCACCTGCGAGCAGGCAACGGAGGGAACGGTTGTGTCTCCGTCAAGCGTGAGAAGTTCAAGCCTCTCGCCGGCCCCGACGGCGGCAACGGCGGGAGCGGCGGCGACATCGTTCTCGTCGCGGACCCCAATGTGACGACCCTCCTGGGCTACCACCGGTCCCCCCACCGCAGTTCCGCCAACGGCGGCCCCGGTATGGGCGACCACCGGGCCGGTTTCGGCAGTGAGCTGATGGAACTCGCCGTGCCTCTCGGCACCGTGGTGAAAGACGCCGAGGGCAACGAGCTCGCCGACATGACCGAACCGGGCTTCCGGATCGTCGTCGCGCCCGGCGGACAGGGCGGGCTCGGCAACGCGGCCCTGGCGTCGCTCAAGCGCAAGGCCCCCGGCTTCGCCCTGCTCGGCACCTACGGCTGGGAAGGCGACATCCAGCTCGAGCTGAAGACCGTGGCGGATGTCGCACTCGTGGGCTACCCCTCGGCCGGCAAGTCCAGCCTGATCGCGGCCATCTCGGCCGCCCGCCCCAAGATCGCGGACTACCCCTTCACGACCCTGCACCCCAACCTCGGCGTCGTGGACGCCGGCGAGGTGCGCTACACCGTCGCCGACGTGCCCGGCCTGATCGAGGGCGCCAGCGAGGGCAAGGGCCTCGGCCTCGAATTCCTGCGCCACGTGGAACGCTGCACGGCCCTGCTGCACATCCTCGACTGCGCCACGCTCGACCCCGATCGTGACCCGCTCAGCGACCTCGACGTCATTCTCGGCGAACTCGCCGCCTACCCGGTGCCCGAGGGCCAGAAGCCGCTGCTGGAACGCCCCCAGCTGATCGCCCTGAACAAGATCGACGTTCCCGAGGGCCGCGAACTCGCCGAGTTCGTCAAGCCCGACCTCGAGGCGCGCGGCTACCGCGTTTTCGAGATCTCCACCGTCAGCCACGAGGGCCTCAAGCAGCTCAACTACGCCCTGGCCGAGACGGTCGAGGCCGGCCGGGTCGAGGCCGCCGCGGCGCAGGCCGTCAAGCCGCGCATCGTCATCCGTCCCAAGCCCGTCGACGACAGCGGCTTCGTCGTCAAGGTCGAGGGTGGGTCGTTCGGCAACATCTACCGCATCATCGGAACCAAGCCCGAGCGCTGGGTGCAGCAGACCGACTTCAAGAACGACGAGGCCGTCGGCTTCCTCGCCGACCGGCTGGCGAAGCTGGGCATCGAGAACGAACTGTTCAAGGCAGGCGCGATCGCGGGCTCGACGGTCATCATCGGTCCGGGCAACGGCGTGGTCTTCGACTGGGAGCCCACTCTCACCTCGACCGCCGAACTGATCACCGCCCCGCGCGGCACCGACACCCGCCTGGACGACTCCAAGCGCCGCACCAGCAACGAGCGCCGCGAGGAATACTTCGGCCGGATGGACGCCAAGGCGGCCGCGCGTGCCGAACTCATCCGCGAACGCGAAGCCGGCATGTGGTCGACCGGGGAAGAGGAATTCAACGGGGACGTCCTGACCGGAGACGGTTCCGTGCCGCGGAACAAGGCAAAGGAGAGCGACGCCGAATGAGTTCGCGCGCACGTGCCCAGGTCTCGTCCGCACGGCGCATCGTGGTGAAGGTCGGCTCCTCGTCGATCAGCGGCGACAACGCCGACCAGATCGCACCCCTGATTGAAGCACTGGCCGAGACGCACGACCGTGGCGTCGAGGTGGTCCTGGTCTCGTCCGGCGCTGTCGCGAGCGGTCTGAGCTACCTCAACCTCGACGAGCGGCCGGCCGACCTGGCCACCCAGCAGGCGGCCGCCTCCGTCGGGCAGAACGTGCTCACGGCCCGCTACCAGGAGACCCTGGATCGTCACGGCATCGCCGCCGGCCAGGTCCTGCTGACCGAGGGCGACCTGCTGAACGAACCGCACCGCAGCAACACGCGCCGCGCGGTGAATCGCCTGCTCGACCTGCGGATCATGCCGATCGTCAACGAGAACGACACCGTCGCCACCTACGGACTCCGGTTCGGGGACAACGACCGGCTCGCTGCCATGCTGTCCGTGCTGATCCGCGCCGACCTGCTGCTGCTGCTCAGCGACGTCGACTCGCTCTACACCAGGCCCCCGCACCTGCCCGGCGCGGAACGGATCGACCTGATCGGATTCGACCAGGAACTGGCCGGAATGGAGTTCGGGACCTCCGGCGCCGCCGGCGTCGGCACCGGCGGTGCCAGCACGAAGGTCAAGGCCGCCCGGCTGGCGGCCGCGGCCGGCACCGCGGTGCTCGTGACCGCGACCGGCCTGGCCGGCGACGCGCTCAACGGGGCCGAGGTCGGCACCTGGTTCGAACCGATGCCCCAGGCGCCAGGGCGCGCGCTCCTGTGAGTGCGCGAGAGGGAACCGCATCATGGGCGTGATCACCCGCGACCAGATCGGGTCAGCGGCCCGGATCGTCGTGAAGGTCGGGTCCTCCTCGATCAGCGGCGAGAACATCGGCCAGATCACCCCCCTCGTCGACGCCCTCGCCGGCGCCCACGGCCGCGGTGCGGAGATTGTGCTGGTCTCGTCCGGTGCCATCGCCACCGGCATGCCCTACCTGCAGCTGGACGAGCGGCCCACCGACCTGGCCACCCAGCAGGCGGCCGCATCCGTCGGCCAGAACCTGCTCGTCTTCCGCTATCAGGACAGCCTCGACCGGTACGACATCATCGCCGGACAGGTGTTGCTGACCGCCGGAGACCTCGACAACCCGGCGCACCGCGGCAACGCTCACCGGGCCATGGACCGCCTGCTCGGCCTGCGCATCCTGCCGATCGTGAACGAGAACGACACGGTCGCCACCCATGAGATCCGGTTCGGCGACAATGACCGGTTGGCGGCGCTCGTGGCCACGCTGATCAACGCCGACCTGCTCGTGCTGCTCAGCGACGTCGACGCCCTGTACACCCGGGCCCCGCACCTGCCGGGGGCTGAACTCATCGACCACGTCGCATCCGGCGACCCGCTCGTAGGCGTGGAGTTCAGCGAGAGCCGATCCGGGGTGGGAACCGGTGGTGCGAGCACCAAGGTGTCCGCGGCCCGGATCGCGGCCGACGCCGGAACCGCGGTCCTGGTGACCTCCACCGGGCTGGTCGCCGAGGCCCTCCGCGGCGATCGGGTGGGAACCTGGTTCGAACCGATGCCGGGCGTGCGCCCGGTGCGCTGACCGGCAGCATCCGTCAGTCGTCGCTTCGGGTGCAGCCCCGCCCGGTCGCGTAAACTACCGGGATGATGCAGCCCGCGACCGACTCCGTCCTGATCACGCCCACCCTCGAAGCCGCCCGGGACGCAGCCCTCGTGCTCGCGGCCACGCCAACGCGGTGGAAAAACCAGGCGCTCGAGGCCGTCGCCGCCTCCCTCCGGACCAGCGTCGCCGAGATCCTCGAAGCCAACGCGCTGGACCTGGCCGCCGGTGAGGCGAACGGGCTCAGCACGGGCATGCTGGACCGGCTCAGCCTGGATCTTGCCCGGATCGATGCCCTCGCCGACGCCGTGCTGCAGATCGCCCTGCTCACCGACCCGGTCGGCGTCGTGGTGCGCGGCAGCAGCCTGCCCAACGGGGTGAAGATCAGCCAGGTCCGCGTGCCCTTCGGCGTGGTCGGCGTCATCTACGAGGCCCGGCCGAACGTCACCGTGGACATCGCCGCGATCGCCCTGAAGAGCGGCAACGCCGTCGTGCTCCGCGGCGGCTCGGCCGCGGAGAACACCAACCGCGTGCTCGTTCGCCTGCTGCAGGCCGCGGTCGACGGCGTCGGGCTCCCCGCCGCGTCGGTGCAGACCATCGACCCGTTCGGTCGCAGCGGCGCCACCGAGCTGATGCAGGCGAGAGGCTACGTGGACGTGCTCATCCCGCGGGGGAGTGCCGGGCTGATCCAGGCCGTCGTCACCCAGTCGAAGGTCCCCGTGATCGAAACCGGCGCCGGCGTCGTGCACATCTTCCTCGACGAGAGCGCCATCGAGCAGATGGCCGTGGACATCGTGCACAACTCCAAGGTGCAGCGGCCCAGCGTCTGCAACGCCCTCGAGACGCTGCTGGTGCACGAGGCCGCGGCCGACCGGCTCCTGCCGGCGGTGCTGGCGAAGCTGGCCGCGTCCGGGGTCACGATCCACGGCGACGACCGGGTGCGCGCGCTCTTCCCGGCCGCGGTGCCGGCCACGGACGAGGACTGGGGCACCGAGTATATGTCCCTGGAGGTCGCCGTGGCCGTCGTCGATTCCCTCGACGACGCGATCCGTCACATCCGCCGGTACTCGACCGGGCACACCGAGTCCATCATCACAAACGACTTAGTCAACGCCGAACGGTTCCTCGCCGAGGTGGACTCCGCCGCAGTCATGGTGAACGCGTCCACCCGGTTCACCGACGGGGGAGAATTCGGGTTCGGTGCCGAGGTCGGCATCTCCACCCAGAAACTGCACGCCCGCGGCCCGATGGGACTGCCCGAGCTGACCAGCACCAAGTGGATCGTGCGCGGCTCCGGGCAGGTGCGCGGCTAGGCCCCGCTAAGATAGTGGCCGTGGCCCAAGGTTTTGCCGTCTGTGCCCCTGAATGGAGATCCCCATGTCGTTCCTGACCACTGTGCTGGCCGAAACTGCCGTGCTGGCCGAAGTCGAACACGCCGCCCTGCCCATGCCGACCTTCGTCTACGGCCTGATCGGCCTGGTCCTGTTCGCCGCCCTCGCCGCGGTCGTCTGGTCGTACCGTGACGTCGCGAACCGTCACCAGTCCAAGGCGAAGGCCTACGCCGACGCTCACGGCGGCGCGCGCAGCGGCCACTAGACGATACAGCTCCCATCGAGACTCCCCGCCGCCCCCGCATCGGCGTGATGGGCGGAACTTTCGACCCGATCCACCACGGGCACCTCGTTGCCGCCAGTGAGGTGGCGCAGAGCTTCGACCTCGACGAGGTCATCTTCGTTCCGACCGGGCAGCCGTGGCAGAAAGCGGATGTGACGGCGAGCGAACACCGTTACCTGATGACGGTCATCGCCACGGCGTCCAATCCCCGCTTCACGACAAGCCGGGTCGACATCGACCGCACCGGCCCCACCTACACGATCGACACCCTGCGCGACCTGCATGCCGAACGGCCCACCGCCGAGCTGTTCTTCATCACCGGCGCGGACGCGATCCTGCAGATCCTCAGCTGGAAAGACGTGCAGGAGCTGTGGGATCTCGCGCACTTCGTGGCTGTGAGTCGTCCGGGACATGAGCTCAACATTTCGGGATTGCCCAACCAGGACGTAAGCTTGTTGGAGGTTCCGGCTCTGGCGATTTCGTCAACGGACTGCCGGGCGCGTGTGAATCGGGGATTCCCGGTCTGGTATCTGGTCCCCGATGGGGTCGTCCAGTACATCTCAAAGCATCATCTGTATCGGAGTGTGGCATGACGTCGGGTAACAACCCACAGCCACTGACGCGCCGGCAAGCGCGGGAGTTGGCACACGGGAATCAACCTGCCGTCACGGATGTCGGCGCGCCCGCCGCGCCTGCGCCCGCGGCCCCACAGCCGTCTCCCGTCGCCGCTCCCGCCCCTCTGGCGCCGGCACCCTCCGTCTTCGCGCCTCGTACGCCTGACGCCCCCGTGCGGGAACAGGCTGTTGCCGTCGACACGACCTCCGAACACACGATGACGCGGCGAGAGCTGCGCGCCCAGCAGGCCGCCCTGTCCGCAGCCGCGGAGACTGCGCAAACCGATATCGTGCCGGCCGAGACCGCACCCGCCGCGCAGTTCCCGCCGGTGGCCCCGGCCCCGGCCTCCCTCGGCCTGTCCGACCCGCGCGCTTTCGACATCGACATCGTCAACATCCCGGCGGCCCCGGCCCCGGTGGCTCCGCGCGTCGAATTCATGGTCGAAGCAGCGGGGAGCAAGGTCGGCAAGGCCGGCAAGTCCCGTCCCGGCGTTCTTCACCCGCCCGTCGGCCACTGGTCGCTCGCCCGGGACGAAGACGTCGACTCGCTTCCCGGAGTCACCCAGCTCGAGCCGTTCGACCAGATAGTGGCCCGCGGTATCAGTGCGGGCGGCATCCCGACCACCACGAACGCCCTGATCCTGCCGTCCATCCCGCACCAGGGCAACGCGTCCGGGCCGTTCACGAGCACGGGCGAGATCATGGTCACCGGCTCGATCGACCTGCCGCGCAGCCTTGGCTCCACCGGACAGCACCCGAACGTCTACGACTCGTCCGACATGGACCAGCTGCTCGACCAGCTCGACGACGTGGGACACCACAACGACGTCGCACCGGTGAGCGCCAGCCGTGCCGTCAGCACGCACGCGTCCACGCGCGGCGTCATGGCCCCACCGAGCAAACCCGGACTGACGCTGCCTATCGTGCTGACCATCACGGCTGGAGTGCTCGCCTTCGGCGTGCTGGCCCTGCTCGTCGCCGGCTACGTCTTCCGAATTTTCTAATGCCACCCATTTCACATTCACTAACTCAGGGATTCATTCGATGACCGCTTCTGCCCATGCTCTCGAGCTCCTCAAGGTGGCCGCCGCCGCCGCAGACTCGAAAGCGGGGGAGGACCTCGTCGCGATCGATGTGTCCAACCCCCTTCCTCTCACCGACATCTTCCTGATCGTCACGGGGCGCTCCGAGCGCAACGTCGTGGCTATCGCCGGTGAGATCGAAGACAAGATGACCGAGGCCGGGTTCAAGCCCCTGCGCCGCGAAGGACGCGCCGAGGGCCGCTGGGTCCTGGTCGACTTCGGCGACCTCGTCGTGCACATCTTCCACGAGGAAGAACGCGTCTACTACTCCCTCGAACGCCTCTGGAAAGACTGCCCGGTCATCCCCATCGAACTCCCCGCCCCCCGGGTCGCCGAGTAACAGTGGTCAACGGCACTCAAAACGTGTCGTAGACTAGACAAGTTGTTTCGGAGAGATCCGAAACACTATCTGGGTCCGTGGCGCAGCTGGTAGCGCACCTGCATGGCATGCAGGGGGTCAGGGGTTCGAATCCCCTCGGATCCACCAAGTAGCACAGTTACGACAGAAAAGGCCCCGACTTCGGTCGGGGCCTTTCTTTGTTGCCCGGTGCTCTGCCGCAGATTCTTTCGGGTTGCGCCTTCGGGTTATTCTTCTACCCTCCGGAATCCGTGCAGCCCTAGCGCCCGTCCGCGCCCGGGGCGACCATGGCCGTATCGAGGAGGTGCGACGATGGTCGTTTTCACAGATCGAGCGGATGCCGGGCGCCAGCTGGCCGAGCAACTCGAGTACCTGCGCGGGCAGGACGTGGTGGTGCTGGGGCTTCCCCGTGGCGGGGTGCCCGTGGCCGCCGAGGTGGCCGAAACCTTGGACGCTCCGCTGGACGTGATCGTCGTGCGGAAACTCGGTGTGCCCTACCAGCCGGAACTGGCCATGGGCGCGATCGGCGAGCACGACGTGCGGGTGCTCAACACGCCGGTGCTCAATCTGACCCGGGTCACGGACGAGGAACTGGCCGACGTCGAGGCCGTGGAGCGCGCCCAGCTGCACGATCGCGTGGCCCGGTTCCGCAAGGGCCGGCAGCGCGTCGACCTGACCGGCCGGATCGCCCTCATCGTCGACGACGGCATCGCCACCGGGTCCACGGCCCGGGTCGCCTGCCTGGTCGCCCGGCAGCTCGGAGCGAAAAAGGTCATCCTCGCCGTACCGGTCGGTCCCGCCGACACGATTCATCACTTTCCGGGAGCCGACGAGGTCGTCTGTCTCTACGTGCCGGCGCAGCTGATCGCGGTCGGCAACCACTACTACGATTTCAGTCCGACCAGCGATTCCGAAGTGACCGTGCTGCTGGACGCAGCCGCAGAACGGATGCGCCGGATCACCACCGACACCGGCGACCCCGACCGGGAAGTCGAGATCCCCGCCGACGGTGTGCATCTGGGCGGTCACCTGCGCCTTCCGGCCGGAGCCACCGGGGTGGTGCTGTTCGCCCACGGCAGCGGCAGCAGCCGCTACAGCCCCCGCAACCGGTTCGTCGCCGAGCTGCTGAACCGGGCCGGCCTGGGCACGCTCCTGCTCGACCTGCTCACCCCGGAGGAGGAGCCCGACCGGGCCAAGGTCTTCGACATCGGGCTGCTCGCGAACCGGCTGGCCGCGGCCACCCGGTGGCTGGGCACCCAGCCGGACACCCGCACCCTCCGGGTCGGCTACTTCGGCGCCAGCACCGGGGCCGGAGCCGCTCTGTGGGCCGCGGCCGATGCCGCGCTCGGCACAGGCACAGGCACAGGCACGAGCACGGGCACCCAGGTCAGCGCCGTGGTGTCGCGGGGAGGACGCCCGGACCTCGCGGGGCCGCGGCTGGCCGGAGTCCGGGCCCCCACCCTGCTGATCGTCGGCGGGGCGGACACGCTTGTTCTGGAACTCAACCGCCAGGCCCGGGCCCTGCTGCGCTGCCCCAGCGAGCTGGCCGTCGTCCCCGGGGCCACGCACCTCTTCGAGGAGCGGGGCACCCTCGGCGAGGCCGCCGCCCTGGCCCGAGACTGGTTCCTGGAGTACTTGGCCCCGGCCGGTTCCGAAACGGAGCAGTCCCCGGAAGCCCGCGCCACGGGGTCGACGGAATGAGCCGGAAAACCGGGACGCCGCGTTGGGCCGGCTAGTGTCCGCCGCCGAGGTTTCCGGCCAGGCGGGCGCGGATATCGGTGCTGGCTTCGTTCATGCCCACGATGACGGCGCGTTTGCCGTGGCGCTCGTACTTGTTCGTGATGGCGTCGAGCGCGGCGACGGTGGAGGCGTCCCAGATGTGGGAGGCGGACATGTCGAGGACCACGCGGTCCGGGTCGTCCGCGTACTCGAACTGGGTGGTGAGGTCGTTGCTTGAGGCGAAGAAGAGTGCCCCGGTTACGGTGTAGTACGCGGTCGGCACGGGCTCATCGGTCGAGACGGTCCGTTCCACATCCACGAGGTGGGCGACCCGGCGGGCGAAGGCGACCATGGCCATGAGCACACCCACGACCACGCCGATGGCGAGGTTGTGGGTGAGCACGACGACCGCCACTGTGGCAAGACCATCGACACCCTGGAAGGCGCCAGCGAGGGTGCCGACACTGTCGCCGTGCGATCAGACCTGGATTCCTTCATCAGGCAAGCCGAAGAGCGGCGCCAAAAGCTGCAGGATCAGCTCGCGATGGCCGACGAATTCCTTGAGCTCCTGCGCCAGCAGTGAGACGGCGTTCCGACGCTCACCGCGCCCAGGCGCCGGTGTCGAGGGTTCGGGCGATGGCGTGAATGGCCTCGGGGATGACGCGGTAGTGCACGCTCATCCCGTGACGCTCCTTGGTCAGGATCCCGCTGGTCTGCAGCTTCTTGAGGTGATGACTGACCGTGGGCTCCGACAGTTTCACGACCGGGGCCAGGTCGCAGGTGCAGGCCTCTTGATTCGGCTGGGCCAGGAGGTATGCCAGCAACTGGAGGCGCACTGGGTCGGCCAGGGCCTTCAGGCGCACGGCGAGGGCGATCGCATCGTCAATTTCGAGGGTGGCGCTGTTCCCCAGCGGACCGCAGCAGATCGGCGAGACGTCATCGAGGAGCGGAAGCGTTTTGGGCATGGGAACAGTCTGTCACCTTCTTGACACATATCAAAGAGGTGGACATACTTGTAATTAGATGAACGTCGAAGAATTCGGCGTTCCCGGTCAAGGAGCAGTTGTGAGCATCGCGGAACGGATACCGACCACCACCCGTGGGCGGGTCGCCATCCTGATTGCAGGGGTGGGCCTCTGGGCTCTGGCCTACTGGGTCAACGAATGGTTCTGGGACGTCGTTCTCTACGACGCATTCGGCCTCGACCCGAAGAGTCGGGTCACCGAGACCATCCACTTCTTCATCTACGACTCGCTCAAGATCCTGCTGCTCCTGGCCATCATCATCTTCGCCTCGACCGTGCTCCGCTCCTTCATGAGCGTCGAGCGCACCCGGGCCTTCCTCGGCGGCAAACGCGAGGGAGTCGGCAACATCCTCGCCGCCGGCCTCGGCGTGATCACCCCGTTCTGCTCCTGCAGCGCCGTGCCCGCATTCATCGGCTTCGTCGCCGCCGGCGTGCCGATCGGCGTCACGATGAGCTTCCTGATCGCCAGCCCCCTGGTCAACGAGATCGCCATCGGCCTGCTGTTGACACTGTTCGGCTGGGAGATCACCGCCCTCTACATGGTATCGGGCCTCCTGATCGCGATCGTGTCCGGCTGGATCCTGGGCCGCCTGCACGTCGAGAAGTGGGTGGAACCCTTCGTCTTCGACGTCAAACTCGGAGGCCAGGTCATCGACCCCTCGCTCGGCCTCACCTTCGGGCAGCGGATGCAGATGGGCGTCGAAGAGGTCAAAACCATCATCCAGAAGATCTGGATCTACCTGCTCGTCGGCATCGGCCTCGGCGCCCTCATCCACGGCTGGGCCCCGGCCGATTTCTTCACCACCTACGCCGGCGCCGACAACCCCTTCGGCGTGCTGATCGCGGTCTTCATCGGCATCCCGCTCTATTCCAACGCCGCCGGCATCATGCCGCTGGTCGCCGCCCTCTACGACAAGGGCCTCCCGATGGGAACCCTGCTCGCGTTCATGATGGCCGTCGTCGCCCTCTCACTGCCGGAGATGATCCTGCTCCGCCGGGTGCTGAAGCCGCAGCTGCTCGCCATCTTCATCACGACCACCGGCCTCGGCATCATCGCCGTCGGCTACCTCTTCAACGCCATCCTGGCCTAACCATCACCTCTGAAAGGAACCATCCCATGATCATCAAGATCCTCGGTCCCGGCTGTGCCAATTGCGTCAACCTCACCAAGGCCGCCACCGTCGCCGTCGCGGAGCTCGGCCTGGACGCCACCATCGAAAAGGTCGAAGACTATGCCGCGATCGTCGGCTACGGCGTGATGAGCACCCCCGCGCTCGTCATTGACGAGAAGGTCGTCGTGTCCGGCCGGGTGCCGAACCTCGCCGAGGTGCGCACCCTCCTCACCGCCGCGAGCCAATAACCCCACCGAGGCGGGATGCTCAGCGCGCCCCGCCTCGATGCCGCCGCTCCAAAAAAAGGGAATCGTCAGACCATGAACATCAAGATCCTCGGCGCGGGGTGCACCAAATGCGTGAGTCTTTACCGTGTCACCACCCAGATTGTGCAGGAACTCGGCCTGGACGCCACCGTCGAGAAGATCGACGACTATGCCGTCATCCTCGGCTACGGCGTGATGAGCAGCCCCGGCCTCGTCATTGACGAGAGGGTCGTCTCGGTGGGCCGAGTTCCGACACCCGCTGAGCTCCGGAAACTATTGGACGCTCAGGCCTCGCGGTGACGACCGCCGTTCACGCCTGCTCTCCGACGGTACCGGCCGCTTGGGCCTCCTCGGCAGGTCCGGCACCCTCACCCGGCCAGGGGCAGTTACGTTGCGGCGCTGTAACCGGCCAGGCCGGAGCCGATGACAGTGACGTTCTCGATGCTCATGGTTACCGGTCCCGGGGTGTGAGGGTGTCCAGCAATCGTTCGACCCGGTCCTTGATCTCGTCCCGAATCACACGGACTTTCTCGAGCGAGCGGCCGGCCGGGTCCGTCAATGCCCAGTCCTGGTAGGTCTTCCCTGGATAGACCGGGCAGGCGTCACCGCACCCCATGGTGACGACGACATCCGCGGCCTGCACGACATCGTCGGTGAGGGGCTTCGGGAAGGCCTCGGTGAAGTCGAGCCCGATCTCGGCCATCGCCGCGGCGACCGTGGGATTCACCTCACGCGACGGGGCAGAACCGGCTGAGCGAACGTGCACGGCCCCGCCGGAGAGGGCGTTCGTGAACACGGCCGCCATCTGCGACCGGCCGGCGTTCTGCTCGCAGACGAACAACACCTCGGGCACAGAGCGCGCGATCGCACCCTTGGCCTGAGCCAGTGCGGTCACCCGGTCCGTGGCGAACCGGATCGTGTTGGTGGCCAGGTGCGCCTTCACCGTCGACGTGCGCAGCAGGGCCGTGAAGGACTCGAGCACATAGCGTTCGACCGTCTCGGCACTGAAGACGCCCGCGAACCTCACGGTCAGGTCGCGGGCAAGGCGCTTCAGATACTCCTCGGGGTAGGTCAGGCCCGGCAGTGACCGGCGAGCGCCGGTGTCGCTCATCGTGCGCTGGCCTTAGGCCGTGGCGGGGAGGATCTCGGCGAGCAGGGCCTGGATGCGGGCCTTGATCTCGTCGCGGATCGGGCGCACGGATTCGATGCCCTGGCCGGCCGGGTCGGCGAGTTCCCAGTCCTCGTAGCGCTTGCCGGGGAAGATCGGGCAGGTGTCGCCGCAGCCCATGGTGATCACGACATCCGATTCCTTGACGGCCTCGGTGGTGAGGATCTTCGGCACGTTGTGGGCGATGTCGATGCCCTCCTCGGCCATGGCCTCGATCGCGACTGGGTTGATCTGGTCCTTGGGCGCCGAGCCGGCGGAGAGCACCTCGACGCGGCCCGCGGAGAGAGCCGTCATGTAGCCGGCGGCCATCTGGGAGCGGCCCGCGTTGTGCACGCAGACGAAGAGAACGGTGGGCTTGTCACTCATGAGTGGTCATTCCTTCTTGATTTCTTGAGGGCGGCGCGGATCAGGGGGCCACCTCTGCGACGACAAAATCGATGCGTGTCGAGGTGAAGTCTCGACAATACATCGATGGATGTCAATTTATAGAGATGATGTTCACATGTCGTTCACCCACCGCCACCGCAGTGCACCTCGCGGGGCGCCACGCCACAACCGGACTACCGTTCGACGTCTACCCATTCGTGGCCGAGGGCCTCCAGCTCCGCGCTGCCGGCCGTTGCACCGGCCACGATCGCGGCGAGCCGCGCGGCGTCGTCACCGGCGATGTGCAGTACCGCGTCACGCCCATAGTCCGTCCCCAGGATGAGCACTCCGCGCTGGCGCAACTCGGCCTCGATGCGACCGGCATCCGCGTGGGAAAGTGCAAGCCTGAACAGTTCGCGGCGCTCGCGCCCCACCACCAGCCCGCCGGACTGGGCCTCGTCGATCGTGGTCAGAACGGCCTCCGAGTAGGCGCGCACGAGGCCGCCGGGACCGAGAAGTACGCCACCGAAGTAGCGGGTGACGACGGCCACGCAATCGACGAATCCGCGCCCGGACAGTGCCTCGAGCATGGGCCGACCCGCCGTTCCTGACGGTTCGCCATCGTCATTCGAACGCCGCACCTGGTCTGGTGCGCCGCTCGGCCCGAGCACGAATGCCGAGCAGTGGTGGCGAGCACTCCAATGCTCCTTACGCGCGTCGTCGATGGCGCCACGCGTGGAATCCTCTGTCTCGGTGCGAACGAGGCGGCAGAGAAATTTGGATCGCTTCACTTCGATCTCGGTGTCAACGCGGCTGCCGACGCCGCTGTGCAAAGTGAGATCGGGCATACGCCCAGTCTTTCAGTCCGACTCATCACCGGCGCGCTGGTGAGGACTGCGTGCGAGACTCACATTCACCAGTTCGATCCCGCGGGGTTGCATGGATTCATCGGTCATCTCAACGATGATGCCGGGATCGAGCGCCGGCGGGGTGCCGCCGTCAAACTTGTAGTGCAGGTCACAGCTCGGGTGAATCCACACCGAACTGCGGCCATTTCCGACCTGTGCCGACTCTCGCCAGGAGAGTAGGAAACTCTCACCGCGACGCAGCTTCGTCGTGATGACGGCCTTCAGATGAGCCAGCACGTGATCATCGATTCGAATCGGGGTTCGCCCGGATCCGTAGAACAAGGTGCGCATGGATGCTCCCGCCTGAGCGCGACCGCCGCCGCGCCCGTGTGCCCCACACACTAACCCGTTCGGGGTTTCGCAGTCTGCCGGATCCGACCAGGCAGCTTCCGGTTCGAGGCTGATTCGGCTGGCCGGTCGTGCGCCTAGAGATATTAGGCAATTATATTGGTATCGTAGGATTAACCGGAAAGGGGCCACCATGGCACGAAGAGGACTGACCACGCAACGCGTGACCGTCGCAGCGGCTGATCTGGCCGACGAGATCGGTTTCGAAGGCGTGACGGTCTCGGCTGTGGCGCGCCTTTTCGGAGTCAGGGATGCGAGCCTCTACTCCCACATCAAGAACGTGCAGGATCTCCGGACACGGGTGGCCGTGTTGGCTCTGGCCGAACTCGCCGACCACGTAGCCGCCGCTTTGGCCGGCCGTGCGGGCAAGGACGCGCTGGTCGCATTTGCCGACGCCTACAGGGCTTACGCCAAAGAATATCCCGGGCGTTACGCCGCGACTCGGCTGGAGCTCGATCCTGAGGTGGCTGCCGCCAGTGCGGCGGGTCGGCACGCGGCGATGACCCGGGCCATCCTTCGGGGCTATGCACTCGAGGAACCGGACCAGACCGATGCGGTGCGGCTGCTCCACAGTGTGTTTCACGGCTACGTGAGCCTGGAACGTTCCGGAGGCTTTCAGAACACGCAACGAGCAGCGGATGCTTCGTGGTCCCGGGCCTTGGATGCCCTCGACGTTGTCTTGAACAATTGGCCGCCGGCCTGACGGCACCACACTGCCCATCACTGCCCATTCCCCGCATTCAACAGTTCTGCTACAGAGACAGAAGGCATCGCCACCTCATGCTCCCGCTCACCGCCCCAGACATCCGGTCATCCTTCATCAACGCTTCGCTCCGGGAGCGAAAGGCTCTCACCCTTCCCCGTGACTTCGAAACCCTGTCCTGGGACAACCTCGACTACCTCGGCTGGCGGGATCCAAAGGTCCCTGGGATCGGTTACGTCATCGTCGACCTCGTGGAGGGCCCGGTCGGGATTCTATTGCGTCAGGCCGACGGGAAGACCAGAACGCGGCCCCAGTGCTCATGGTGCGAAGACGTGCATCTTCCGAACGACGTGGTGTTCTTCAGTATCAAGCGTGCCGGCCAGGCGGGTCGCAACGGCGACACGGTCGGCACCCTGGCATGCGCCGGCTTCGAATGCTCGGGAAACGTCCGCAAGCTCCCCCCGGTCGCCTACATCGGCTTCGACGTGCAGGCAGCGCGCCAGCGACGCATCGAAGCGCTCAGGGCCCGCGTTCAGAATTTCGCTCGGAGCGTCCGCGACGGAAAGTAGGGGCGCCCGCACGACGGTTGGACCCTGCGGAGCGCAGACGGAAGCCGCACGGCGCACTCAGACAACACCATCGCCATCGTCATCACCGGGCCGATCATCCTCCAGCGGCCGCGCCGATATTCCTGCGGACGCTCAGCTGCCGGCGGGAGGGCCCGCAGGACTGGTCGGCGGGATTGCGCTTTCCGATAGCGAGAGCGCTCGCTCCCAAGCCGTTTGGTTTCGATTGACGTACTCGGCCGCTCCACGCCAGAATTCACCGTGCCCGTTCACGTACATATCGGCCCAGGGCTGAAGACCGGTCTCATAGGAGGTGCACAGGAGTTCGAACATTGCCGCGGTCCGTTTCGCCATTGCCGCCGGAAGCGCCTCGCGGAGCAAAGCGTCGGCCTCATACCCATCGATGAACGCCCGGAGCCTCGACGCGGCGGACTCGACGGGTTCACCGTTAACCAGCAGGGCGAACGCCTGGGCGGCGTAGGCCAGGTCCCACAGCCGGGTGCTCGGCCCCGCACCATCCCAATCGATGAATACCCAGCGCTCGCCAATGACGAGGTTCCACGGCGCAAGATCGTTGTGGCACATCAGGTTCGGCTTGTCCGCTGGCAGCAGCATCTTCCAACCCTCAGGGTCGGGGACCGGAATAGATTCGCTCACATCGTGGATGCGGCGGATCATCCGACCGACCCGGCGCAGGTCCTCGGCATGAAGCGGCATCTGACTCAGCGCGATCGCGCCTTCCACATACTCGACCGTCTGACGACCGGTCTCATCGCGGCCGAGCGGGTGCGGAGCGTCCACTCCGTGCGAACGGAGCGCCGCAAGGTAACTCTGCACGACCAAGCTGTTGTCGATCCAGGGCTTTCGCACCGTGCCGCCCACTCGCACAACACGGCCGGACGCGTTGCCCCCGGTCAGTTCTTGCTCTGCCTCACCCATACCAGCAGGCTAGTGGCCGCACGGGTCTCGGTGGAGCTTCGCAGTGACGCGTGAGAGGGCAAAGACCACCGTTGAATGCCCTCATTCTTCCCTTCGGGGTGATCTCGCGGGTCCAGGACCGTCAACCTGCCGCCGTCTTTCCCTGTGTGTGTCGGCCCGTCCGCGGATGCCGCCAGGACCTGACGGATACTGGAACGGTGCAGATTCCTCCGACCCCCGAGTCCCGCCCCCTGCGGTGTCCCTGCCTGAGCGGCAACCCTTATGCCGAGTGCTGTGGACGGTTCCACCGCAGGGAGGCCGCCGCACCCACCGCCGAGGCGCTGATGCGTTCCCGCTATGCGGCGTTCGCGGTCGGCGACGCGGCGTACCTGTTGGCGACGTGGCATCCGCGCACCCAGCCGGAGACGTTCGCACTGGACGACGAGCTGCGGTGGACCCGCCTCGAGATCGAACGGACCGTGGCGGGCGGCCCGTTCGACACCGAGGGGGTGGTGGAGTTCACGGCGTACTGCCGGGACCGGGGCACGCCGTCGACGCAGCACGAGGTGAGCCGGTTCGTGAAGATCGATCGCCGCTGGGTCTACCTGGACGCGGTCTGAGCCGGCCTCGTCTAGGCGAACGGCAGGAACAGGGCCGCGAGCAGGGCGATGTAGACGATGACGAACACCCCGGGGGTGCCGAAGCGCACAATGTCGATCCAGGCCTCGGACGCCACGATCCGCTTGCCGAGTGTGCTGAGCACCGGCACGGCGCGCAGATCCTCGATGATCGCCAGCCCCTCGTTCGCGGCGGCGATCTGGGCGAGGGCGCCGAGCACACCGGAGGCCAGCAGGATGCCGGCGGCGGCGATGCGCACGCTAACCGCCGCGGTGTCGAGGCCGAGGGAGAGGAGCGCCACGAGGGAGGTCAGCAGGAAGGTCGGTGCGAACTGGGACACGATGATGTGCCAGCGGGCCTTGGTCCACAGGGTGATGAGGTCGAGTTCGGTCATGTCGGAGGCTCCTGCCTTGGTGGCGACCGATTCGCGGCCGCCGGTTTCATTCTGCCCGACCGTCCGCCCGGCCTCACGTCTGCACCGGAATATCCTGACGGCAGCCACGGTTCTCCCTATCTATACATTTGCATAGACTTTGTACCATGATCAAGGAGCGCAACCACATGACGCAGAAGTTCGAACTCGGCCTGGACACCTTCGGAGACGTCACGTTCGACGCCTCGGGAACGCGCCTCTCCCAGGCTCAGGTGCTGCGCAACGTGGTCGCCGAAGCGGTGCTGGCCGACCAGGTGGGCCTGGACTTCTTCGGAATCGGTGAACACCACCGGGAAGACTTCGCGGTGTCCGCCCCCGAGGTGGTCCTGGCCGCGATCGCCGGGCAGACCACCGGCATCCGTCTCGGCTCGGCCGTCACGGTGCTCAGCTCAGACGACCCGGTGCGCGTCTTCCAGCGGTTCTCGACCCTCGACGCCGTCTCCGGCGGCCGTGCTGAGGTGATCCTCGGCCGGGGATCCTTCACCGAATCGTTCCCCCTCTTCGGGTTGGAGCTCTCCGACTACGAGAAACTGTTCGAGGAGAAGCTCAACCTGTTCACCGAGCTGCTCAAGGAGGCGCCCGTCACCTGGGCCGGGGAGACCCGCGGCGGCCTGACCGATCAGCGCGTGTTCCCGCCCACCGAGTCAGGGGCCCTCACCACCTGGATCGGGGTGGGTGGAAGCCCGCAGTCCGTCGTGCGCGCCGCCCACTACGGCCTGCCGCTGATGCTCGCCATCATCGGCGGTTCCCCGCTGGCCTTCGCCCCGCTGGTCGAGCTCTACCACCGGGCGCTGGCCCAGTTCGGGAAGCCGACGAAGCCGATCGGCGAACACTCCCCGGGGTACATCGCCGGCACGGATGCCCAGGCCCGGGAGGAGATGTGGCCGCACTACGCCGCCATGCAGGACCGGATCGGGCGTGAACGCGGCTGGGGTCCCGTGACCCGGGAACGTTTCGAGCACGACGCCGGCCCGGACGGCGCCCTTTTCGTCGGATCGCCGGAGACCGTGGCCCGCAAGATCGCCGCCGCCGCGCAGGGACTGGGGCTCTCCCGCTTCGACCTGAAGTACAGCCTCGGCACCCTGGCGCACGAGAAACTGATGACCAGCATCGAGCTCTACGGCACCGAGGTTGCGCCGCTCGTGCGTGAGCTGCTGGCCGACTGACGTCCCGGCCCCGGCGGGGCCGCGCTCGTCGCCACCGGGACCGGCTCCAGCACGAGGTCCGCGAGCGGGCGTTCCTCGACCGAGCGGAGGCTCGTGACGGTGGCGTAGCCCAGGCGGAGCAGGTCGGCGTCGCTCCCGGACTCCGCGTGGGCCGCGTTATCGGCCACGGCCAGGCGGATCTGATGCCGGTCCTGCTGCGTCATCGTGGTTTGCACGATGCCGAAGCGGGCCAGTTTGGCCGTACGGACCTCCGGCGGCTCGTCGCCCACGATTATGGGCACGTTCAGGTTCAATACGGTGCCGGTGGGCTGGTCGAGCAGGAACGGGATCAGCCGGGCGGCCAGGCGTGACGCGACGCCCCAGCGCGGGGTCGTCGTGTCCGGGGCAACGTCCAGGGACACGGCCAGGCCGCGACCGCCGTTGACGCCCGCGGTGAGCGCGGCCCCCACCGTGCCGGAGTGCAGGATGGCCCGGCCCACGTTGGCGCCCGGATTCACCCCCGAGAGAACCAGCTCGGGCGCCTGGCCGAATGCGCCGTGGCTGGCGATCAGGCTGATCAGGGCGGGGGCGGCGTGTACGGCGTAGCAGGGCACCCCGTCGAGACCCTCCAGGTGCCGACGGTCGACGACGATGCGGCCATCGGTTCCCGTGGAAGTGATGGAGGCCCCGCTGCCGCTGGATTCCGCCGCCGGAGCGGCGACCACCACGTCCAGGCCGGCGTCGAGGGCCGCCAGGGCGAGCCGGAGCAGGCCGGGGGAGTTGATGCCGTCGTCGTTGGTGATGAGGGTCGTGAATGCCGGGCTCATTCGTTCTGCACCGTCTGTGCGAGTTCGTCCGGGGTGAGCCTCTTCGCGAACGCGGGGACCCACTCCACCGGGTAGACGCGCACATGGTCCCGCAGCAGCCGCACGGTCTCAGCCTTGCCGGTGCCCAGGCCGTGCCGGGTCACGTTCAGGGCGCCGGCGGCCGCACCGACCGATACGGCCTCCTCGATGGTGCCGCCCGCCGCCAGGGTGGCCGCCACACCGGCCGTGAGGGAGTCACCCGCGCCGTGCGGATCGGCGATCTGCATCGTGGGCACGCAGACCTCGCTGAGCGTGTCGTCGGCCAGCAGAAGCAGGGGCTTCTCCGCCCGGCTGATGATGACCGTGTCCGCTCCCTCGTCCCGCAGGCTGTACGCGGCGGCGAAGAGCTGCTCCTCGTCGGGCGCGCTGATGCGGCCGTCGGCCAGCAGCTCGTCGTCGCTGACCTTGACGACACTGACCTTGCCGCCGAGGGCCGCGGTGAGGCGCTCCCCGGCGAGGTCGGCGATCACGAACCGGCCGGTGGAGCGCAGGTCGGCGGCCAGGCGCCGGTAGACATCCGCCGGCACGACGTCTTCTCCGGCCGGCCCGCTGAGAACGATGGCGTCCGCGCCCAGCCCGGCCCGCAGGGTGAGGTCGTAGAGCTCGTCGAGGTCATGGCGGGAGAGCGGCTCACCCTGGGTCGCAGCGACCTGGCTGCGCTCGCCGCCACGCCGGTCGTGCACATAGGCGGCACCCCGGCCGGCCCGGCGCACGGCGAGCACCCGGATGCCCTCATCGGCGACGAGGTGACCGAGCACCTGGCCGGTCTCACCCGTCAGCACGCAGCACATCGTGACCGACGCGCCGAGGGCCTGCAGCATCCGTGCCTGCCAGACGCCCTGCCCACCGGCGTGCAGATGGATGTCGGCGTGGTCGGCCCGGCCCTCGACGGTGACGGTCAGGACCGGGGACGGCGCGAAGATGACGACCTCGTTCACACGGGCATACTACCCAGACGGGGCCACAGGAACACTGCTGTAGCGTACTGATGGGCCCGAGGCACGCTTTGAACCGCAGGTCCACTCGAAACTTGAGGAGCCCCTTTGGAAACCTGGCCCGGTACCGCTTACCCGCTTGGCGCAACCTACGACGGAAGCGGCACGAACTTCGCCCTGTACAGTGAGGCCGCCCACCGGGTGGACCTCTGCCTGTTCGACGACGACGGAATCGAGACCCGGGTCGAGGTGATCGAATCGGATGCCTTCATCTGGCACTGCTACCTGCCGCTGATCCAGCCGGGGCAGCGCTACGGCTACCGCGTGCACGGTGAGTACAACCCGGCCGAGGGCAAGCGCTCCAACGCGAACAAGCTGCTGCTCGACCCGTACGCCAAGGCCACCTGCGGCAGCATCGACTGGGACCAGTCGCTGTTCTCCTACAACTTCGGCGACCCCGATTCCCGCAACGACGAGGACTCCGCCCCGCACATGATGCTCGGCGTGGTCGTCAACCCGTTCTTCGACTGGGTCGGCGACCGACCGTTGCGCACGCCCTACCGTGACTCCCTCATCTACGAAGCCCACGTCAAGGGGCTGACGAAGCTGCAGGAGCTCGTGCCGGAGTCGCAGCGGGGAACGTACGCGGGCGTCGCGCATCCGTCGGTCATCGACCACCTGCAGAAGCTCGGCGTGACCGCGATCGAACTGATGCCCGTGCACCAGTTCGTCAACGACGGCACCCTCGAGGAAAAGGGCCTGAACAACTACTGGGGCTACAACACCATCGGCTTCTTCGCACCCCACAACGCGTACTCGTCGACCGGGGACCTCGGAAACCAGGTGCAGGAATTCAAGGGGATGGTGCGGAGCCTGCACGACGCGGGCATCGAGGTCATCCTCGACGTCGTCTACAACCACACCGCGGAGGGCAACCACCTCGGCCCGACGATCTCCTTCAAGGGCATCGACAACGAGGCGTACTACCGCCTGATGGACGATGACAAGCGCTACTACATGGACTACACGGGCACGGGCAACACCCTGAACGTGCGCCACCCGCACTCGCTGCAGCTCATCATGGACTCGCTGCGCTACTGGGTGATCGAGATGCACGTCGACGGTTTCCGGTTCGACCTGGCGTCGGCGCTGGCCCGCGACCTCTACGACGTGGACAAGCTCTCCACCTTCTTCGAACTCGTGCAGCAGGACCCGATCGTGTCCCAGGTCAAGCTCATCGCCGAGCCGTGGGACGTCGGCCCCGGCGGCTACCAGGTCGGCAACTTCCCGGCCCAGTGGACGGAATGGAACGGCAAATACCGCGACACCGTGCGCGACTTCTGGCGCGGCGAACCGTCGACGCTGGGCGAGTTCGCCTCGCGCATCACCGGATCCGCCGACCTGTACGAACACTCCGGACGCCGCCCGGTGGCGTCGATCAACTTCGTCACCGCGCACGACGGGTTCACCCTCTCCGACCTGGTCTCCTACAACGAGAAGCGCAACGACGCCAACGGGGAGAACAACCAGGACGGCGAGTCCCACAACCGGTCCTGGAACCTCGGCGAGGAAGGGCCCACCTCCGACCCGGAGATCCTCGTCCTGCGCGCCCGCCAGCAGCGCAACTTCCTCGCCACCATGCTGCTCTCGCAGGGCGTGCCGATGATCCTGCACGGCGACGAGCTCGGCCGCACCCAGAACGGCAACAACAACACCTACGCGCAGGACAACGAGCTGAGCTGGCTGCACTGGGACGAGGCGGACCACCCGCTGATCGAGTTCACGGCCGCAGTGTCCCGGCTGCGCCGCGAGCACCCCACCTTCCGCCGCAGCCGCTTCTTCGACGGGCACCCCGGCAAGCGCAACCCGGCCGACGCCCTCAGTGACATCGTCTGGCTGACCAGCGACGGCACCGAGATGCAGTCCTACGACTGGGACGAGAACCGCACCCGCACGGTCGCGATGTTCCTCAACGGGGACGGCATCCGGGAACGCGACTCCCGCGGCCAGACCGTGACCGACGTGAACTTCCTGCTCTGCTTCAACGCGGAAGGCGAAGACGTCGAGTTCACCCTGCCTCCGGTCGAATACGCCCCGGAGTGGGAGGTCGTCGTCGACACCGGCGGCGAGGGTGCCGACTCCATCCCGCGCCCGGCCAGCGCCAAGCACACGGTCACCTCCCGGTCGATCGTGGTCCTCCGCGCCTACCACGCGCCGGAGACCCCGCCGGATCACTCCGTGGCCGCCTCGCTGGCCGCCGGCCACGCCGGCGCCATCACCGTGGTCGACGCCGAGTTCCTGGCCAACCAGTGAGGATCCCGCTCTCCACCTACCGGCTCCAGATCACGGCGGCGTTCGACCTGGACGCCGCGGCATCCGTGCTCGACTACGTGACCGAGCTCGGCGCCGACTGGATCTACCTGTCCCCGCTGCTCGCGGCCGAGGACGGCTCTGACCACGGCTACGACGTGATCGACCATTCCGGGATCGACCCGGTGCGCGGGGGCGCGGAGGCGCTGGCCCGCCTAACGGCCGCGGCGACGGATGCCGGCCGCGGCATCCTCGTGGACATCGTGCCCAACCACATGGGCGTCGCGACCCCGGCCGGCAACGCCTGGTGGTGGGACCTGCTCCGGCTCGGCGGCTCGTCCCGCTATGCGGAAGCCTTCGACGTGGACTGGGCCGCGGGCGGCGACCGCATCCTGCTGCCCGTGCTCGGCGACGGCGCGGACGAACTCGACCGGCTGAGCGTGGTCGGCGACGAACTGCACTACTACGACAACCGGTTCCCCCTGGCACCCGGCACGGCCGACGACGGAGCGGATGCCCGCACCGTGCACGGGCGGCAGAGCTACCAACTCGTCGGCTGGCGCCGTGCGGACGCGGAGCTGAACTACCGGCGGTTCTTCACGGTCAGCACCCTGGCCGGGCTCAAGGTTGAGACCCCCTGGGTCTTCGACGAATCGCACCGGGAGATTCTCCGCTGGGTGCAGGACGGTCTCGTTCAGGGGCTGCGGGTCGACCACCCGGACGGCCTCGCCGACCCGGGCGGCTACCTGGACCGGCTGCGGGATGCGACCGGCGGGGCCTATGTCCTGGTCGAGAAGATCCTCGAGGGCGGCGAGCAGCTGCCCGCGAACTGGGCCACGAGCGGCACCACCGGCTACGACGCCCTCGCCGACTTCGACCGGCTCCTCGTCGACCCGGCCGGCCAGGGGGCGCTGGACGCCCTCGAGGCCCGGCTGCAGGCCGAGACCGGGGGCCAGGCGGACTGGCCGGAGCTGGTGCACACGCAGAAACGCGCCATCGCCGACGGCAGCCTCCGCGCCGAGGTCGAGCGTATCGTCCGGCTCCTGCCCGCGATCAAGAACGCCGACGACGCGGTGGCCGAGCTGTTCGCCTGCTTCCCGGTCTACCGCTCCTACCTTCCGGTCGGTGCCGAGAAGCTGCACGCGGCCGCGGCTACCGCGGCAGACCGACGGCCCGACCTCGCGCCCGTGATCGACGCGTTGCTGCCCATGCTGGCCGACCCGGGGCATCCGGCGGCCGTGCGGTTCCAGCAGACGTCCGGCATGGTGATGGCCAAGGGGGTCGAAGACACCTCCTACTACCGCTACAGCCGGCTGACCTCCCTCAACGAGGTCGGGGCCGACCCGGGGGAGTTCGCCGTCGACGCGGCCGAGTTCCACCGCCGGCAGCAGGTGCGCCAGGCCACCTTCCCCGCCTCGATGACCACCCTCTCCACCCACGACACCAAGCGCGGCGAGGACGTGCGGGCCCGCATCTCGGTGCTGGCCGAGATCCCCGCCGAGTGGGAAAACGCCCTGCGCGCCCTGCGCGCCGCCGCGCCGCTCGGCGACGCCCCGTTCGAGAACCTGCTCTGGCAGGCCATCGTCGGCGCCTGGCCGGCATCCCCGGACCGGCTCATCGCCTACGCGGAGAAGGCCGCCCGCGAGGCCGGCACCTCGACCACCTGGACGGCGCAGAACGCGGAGTTCGAAACCGCGATGCACCGCCTCGTGGCCGCCACCGTCGACAACCCGGCTGTCCGTACGACCCTGACCGCCTTCGTCGACCGGGTGCGCCAGGCCGGCTGGAGCAACGGCCTCTCCAACAAGCTCGTGCAGCTGACCGCGCCCGGCGTGCCGGACGTCTACCAGGGCAGCGAGCTCTGGGAGGACTCCCTCGTCGACCCCGACAACCGGCGCCCGGTCGACTACGGCGTGCGGCGCGACTACCTGGCCCGCATCGCCGGCGGCTGGCTGCCGCCCGTCGACGAGACCGGCGCCGCGAAACTCCTGGTCACCACGCGCGCCCTGCGGCTGCGGCGGGAAGCGCCGGAACGCTTCTTCCGCCACCTGCCGGTCGAGGCCCTCGGCGCCCGCGCCGAGAACGTGATCGCCTTCGACCGCGGCGACGCGGTCACCATCGCCACCCGACTGCCGCTTGGACTCGCGGCGGCCGGCGGATGGAACGACACCACCGTGGTGCTGGCCGGTCATCCCGTGATCGACTTGCTCACCGGGGCCCGCCACCCCGGGGGCATCACCCCCGTCGCCGCGCTGCTGCAGCGCTACCCGGTCGCCCTGCTCGTTGCGGACGACGGAACCGCACCCGCCACTGCCACCGCCACGGAAGGGGCCGTCGATGCCCGCTGAGTACTTCGAGGTCTGGGCGCCGACCGCCACCACCATGGCCGTCGCGCTGTCCGACGACACCCAGGTGCTGACGCGTCAGGCAGACGGATGGTGGCGCGCGCCCCGCCCGGCGGGCGACGGGCCGGTCGACTACGGCTTCCTGGTCGATGGCGAGGGGCCGTTCCCCGATCCGCGCTCCCGGCACCAGCCGAACGGCGTCCACGGCGCCACCCGCACCTTCGACGCCGCTGAGCACGTCTGGGGCGACCAGCGCTGGACCGGTCGCCAACTGGCCGGCAGCACCATCTACGAACTGCACCTCGGCACCTTCACCCCGGAGGGCACCCTGGCGGCCGCGGCCGAGCGGCTGCCCCACCTGGCCTCCATCGGCGTGGACTTCGTGGAACTGCTGCCGGTCAACGCCTTCAACGGCACCCACAACTGGGGCTACGACGGCGTGCTCTGGTACGCCGTGCACGACGGGTACGGCGGGCCCGCGGCCTACCAGGGCTTCGTGGACGCCTGCCACCAGGCCGGCATCGGCGTCATCCAGGATGTCGTCTACAACCACCTCGGACCCAGCGGCAACTACCTGCCCCAGTACGGCCCTTACCTGAGCCAGGCG
Source organism: Cryobacterium sp. TMT4-10 (assembly GCF_004403275.1). Taxonomy (NCBI): domain Bacteria; kingdom Bacillati; phylum Actinomycetota; class Actinomycetes; order Micrococcales; family Microbacteriaceae; genus Cryobacterium; species Cryobacterium sp. TMT4-10. The sequence goes on along the minus strand of NZ_SOGU01000090.1, from coordinate 143,991 downwards.
GGCGGCACCAGCTGGGGGTCCTCGCTCAACCTCGACGGGCCGGACTCCGACCCGGTTCGGCAGTACATCATCGACAACGCCCTGATGTGGCTGGGCGACTACCACGTCGACGGCCTCCGGCTCGACGCCGTGCACGCCCTGCACGACGAGCGCGCCACCCACCTGCTCGAGGAACTCGGCTCCGCGGTCGACGCGCTGAGCGCATCCGTCGGGCGGCCGCTCAGCCTGATCGCCGAGTCCGACCTCAACGACCCCCGGATGATCACCCCGAGGGAAGCCGGCGGCTACGGCCTCACCGCCCAGTGGAGCGACGACTTCCACCACGCGGTGCACGTCTCGCTCACCGGGGAGACGTCCGGCTACTACGCCGACTTCGAGCCGCTCGGGGCCCTCGCCAAGGTGCTCACCCGCGGTTTCTTCCACGACGGCACCTTCTCCAGCTTCCGCGCCCGCACGCACGGCCGCCCGATCGACACGAAGAAGACGCCCGCGTGGCGCCTCGTCGTCGGCAGCCAGAACCACGACCAGATCGGCAACCGGGCCACCGGCGACCGGCTGCCCGCGACCCTGGATGCCGGCCAGCTCGCGATCGCGGCGACGCTGACCCTGCTCGGTCCGTTCACCCCGATGCTCTTCATGGGGGAGGAGTGGGGCGCCGGCACACCGTGGCAATTCTTCACCTCGCATCCGGAACCCGAACTCGGCGAGGCCACCCGCAAGGGCCGAATCGGCGAGTTCGCCCGGATGGGCTGGGACCCGGCCGCCGTCCCCGACCCGCAGGACCCGGCGACGTTCACCCGGTCCAAGCTCGACTGGGACGAGACCGCCCGGCCGGAGCACGCTCGTCTGCTCGCCTTCTACCAGGCCCTGGCGGGCCTGCGCCGCTCCCAGGCGGGGTTCACCGACCCCAGCCTCGACCGGGTCGCGGTGGACTTCGACGAGCACGAGCGGTGGCTGCGGGTCACTCGCGGCGACACCCAGATCCTGCTGAACCTGGCCGCGGTCGCCCGGCGTGTGTCGGCCGAGGCCGGCGCCGTGCTGCTCGAGTTCGCGGCCGAGGGCGAGGCCGTCCGGGGCCGCGACGCGAGCGCCGTGCTCCTGTCTCCGCACGCCGTCGCGATCCTGGCCGCCTCCTAAGCGGTCGCCGGTCCCGGTTCCTGGTTTCCCATTCCCGGTCCCGGTCCCGGTCCCCGGTGCCGTTCCCCGGTCCCGTTCCCCGTTCCCCGTTCCCCGTTCTCGATCTCGCCGAGCCGTGACTTCCGCCCCTCTTTTTCGTCTGCGGAGGATCGCAACTCACGGTTCGGCGGGGTCTGGGCGAGCCGTGACTTCCGCCCCTCTTTCGTGTCCGGAGAGGGGCGATACTCACGGCTCGGCGAGGTTTTGGGCAGCGTGCATCACGGCCTCGCGAGCCGGCGAGTCCCACGAGTAACACCAGCCTCATTCGTAACTATCTGCGAAATACTTTGGTAAATAGTTGAGATAGTCTCGACACCACGTACGCTTTTTGCTAAAATCGGGGCATGGCAGGAGCATCCGCACCGCAGTCACCAGCCGCCTCGGCCGAGGCGGCAGATTCACCTGCGCAGCTCGTGCGGCAGGCCGGTCTGGCTGTGGCCGCGGCACTTGACTCCATCACGCTATCGCTAGCGTCCGACACCGACGCTTTGGCGCTTCTCGGCGCGGTCGAGCAGCTCGGGCGCCGCGTCGATGCGGCCCGGGTGTCGACTGCGACGGATGTCGCGGACCGCTCCCGGAGTATCCTCGGCCACGATTCCCTCGCCTGGAAGCAGGGCGCGAGCAACGGCATCGACCTGATCACCCGCCTCACCCGGGTGTCCGCCCGGGAAGCGAACCGGAGGGTGCGGCTCGGCGGGAACGTCACTCAGCGCCGGGCCTGCACCAGCATGCTGCCGCCGTACTATTCGACTGTCGCGGCCGGGCTGACCTGCGGAGACCTGGGCGTGGACGCGGCCGAAGCCATCGTCACGGCCCTCGACAAGGTGAGCCCGAGTGTCGCGCCCGACGATCTGCTCACCGCGGAACGCGCCCTGGTCGCCGCCGCGACCGGCGCTGTCACCGAAGAGACCCGGGGGTTGCCGGGGGAGGGGTTCGCTTTTCCGGCGGACCTGATCCGGGGCATGGCGATGCAGTGGCAGGCGCGGCTCGACCCGGACGGCACCGCCCCGAACGAAGACGTCGCGGAGCCGCGCAGCACGGTCGGGTTCGGGCTCCTCCGCGACGGCCTCTACCCGCTCCGGGGCGCCGTCACCGCCGAGCTGCGCGGCATCATGAACGGCATCTTCGACACCTACCTCTCCGCGCACGCGGCGCCCGCGTTCCCGAGCGTTGAGGAGCAGGCGCTGATGGACTCCGGGGAGCTCATCCCCGGCGCCGAGGCCGCCGCCCTGAGCGATGATCGGAACGGCGGCGAGAAACGCGCGGACATCCTCCGCGGGGTGTTCGAGGCCGCAGCGCGGGCCCCGGGCACCCCGAAGATGGGCGGGGCGGCGCCGACAGTGATGGTGCACGTGAACGCCGTCGACCTCGCCGACGAGCACGGAGTCGGCTGGATCGACGGGGTCGAAGCCCCCGTGTCGATGCGCACCGTGAACCAGCTCATCTGCGCCGGCGGGTACCGCAAGATCGTCTTCGGCGTGAACGGGGAGGTCCTCTACCTCGGCGGCAAGGAAAGATTCTTCAGCCAGGCCCAACGCCGGGCGATTGCCGCCCGGGACGGCGGGTGCATCATCCCGGGCTGCCAGGTCAACGCGGCCTGGGCCGAGGTGCACCACATCATCCCCTGGGTCAACCACGGGCCCACCGACATCAACAACGGGGTGCTGCTCTGCTGGTTCCACCATCACAGCATCGAGACCTCGGGGTGGCTGATCCGCATGGTGCGGGGCAAACCCGAGGTCATGGCCCCGGTCTGCCACGACCCGGCCCGCACCTGGGTACCGGGCCAGGACCACCGGGCCCATCGGGCCAGCGGTGCTGGCGTCGGTAACCGCGCCCGCACCCGCGCTCACCCACGGGCCACCGATTCCGCGCACTAGCCGACCTCGCACCAGCCCCTCGGCCGTCCCGCTGCCGCCCCGCTGACCGGCGCTCCAACTCCGTGCCCCGAACCCCGAACCCCGAACCCCGTACGCTGGATGCCGAGGATCACCGATCTTCCGAGCGAGGGAGACCCCATGGGCTATTTTCTGGCACCGACGACCAGCGCGGCGCTGTCCCTGCTCGGCGAGCTGGACGCATCCGCCCAGACCGCCCCGCTCGACCGCGTGCGGGCCATCCGCACCCTACTCCGTGAGCTCGATGCCGACCCGGCCACCCTGACCGGTGTGCGGAACGCACTCCGCGGCGGATCGACCTGGGAGGAGATCGCCGAAGCGACGCTCCTGCAGACCGCAGCGGCCAAGTCGCGGTGGAGCGGCACGGATGACGAGATCGCGGCCCGCCAAGCCGCGGGGCGCAAGCGAGCTGTCCGTCCCAGCACCGTGCCGACCGACCTGCCGGGTTTGTCCGTGTCGGCGGCAGCAGCGAAACTGGGGGTGACCGTTCAGGCCGTCTATCTGAAGGTCAGCCGGGGAAAGCTGGCCAGCCGGACGATCGAGTTGCCTGACGGTCGCAGCTACAAACGGGTCTTCCTTGGTGGCGACGACGGGGCCAACCTTGACCACGCCCCAACGGCAGAAGACAATGAGCCAATCTACCCAGCCGATTCCTCCGGACGGAGCACGCATCATGACTGATTTCTATTCGGGAACACCCGCACCGACCAGGACCCTGGACACCGATCCAACCCAGACCCTGGTGACTTCCGATTTCGTCGACGAACGCGGGGCGGAGCTGCAGCCCGAGCCCGAGCAGCCGCCCGCGCCGGAGCGCGCTGCCTCCGCCGCCGCGGTGAGACGGGTGCCGTCGCCCGCCCAGCGCACCGCGCTCGTCGTCCTGGTCGCCATCGGGGCGCTGGCGCTGGTCTTCATCGTCATGCTCGTGGCGGGGGTCTCCAGCGAGAGCATCAACGCCCTGGCTGTGTTCGCGACCCCGATCGCCTCGATGGTGGCCGCGTACTACGGCATCACGCTGAGCATCCAGCAGGTCGGTAACGAGCGGGCCGAGAAAGAAAAGGCTCTCGCCCGAGCGGAAGCCGCCGACGCGGCCAGCCGGGAGACCGAGGTGTGGGCGTCCCAGATGGAGTCGGGCCTGCGGGTCGCCGTGGCCCAGCTCACCGCCGCGCGGATGGGCACCGACGCGGTCACGAAGGCGGCCGGCACCCCCGACGACTTCTTCTAGTCGGTCCGTTCTTCTTTTCCGGCCTAGCCGGCCTCCTCGTCTGCCGTGCCGTTGCGGAGGCGCACGATCGTCTCCCAGCAGGCGACGACCGCCAGCACCCCCATGCTCGCGGCTCCGAGCAGGAGAGGGGACAGCAGGAAGGACAGCGGCAGCAGGCACAGCAGCAGGACGATGCCCAGCAGGTGTGACAGGAGCACCTCGCCGGTCACGACCAGACGGAACAGCGCCAGTCCGAGCAGGTACAGCAGTGGCCCGCCGGTGATCGTGACGGCCGTGGAGAGCATCATCGTGTCGTGCGGGTGCCCGAGGATTTCCTTGTCGCCGACACCGGTCAGCACGACGCCGGCGATGATCACGGCGTGCACGTAGGTGTAGGCGAGCCGGGCGACGCGCCCGGAACCCTCGTCGGCCGCGAGCGCCCTGCTGCCGGCGCTCTCGGCGTGATCGAAGTAGAGCCACCACATCGCAACGCCGCTGACGAAAGCTATCAGCAGCCCCAGCACGCCCGCCAGTGACGCCGACTGGTCGACAAAGGCGAATCCGGTTACCAGGAACGATTCGCCGAGCGCGATGATCACGAAGAGGGCGCTGCGTTCAGCGATGTGCGCGCCGGTGAGCTCGGCGTTCCCCGGGCGGGACCGTCCGAGCCCGGGCACTGGGAAGCCGACGCCGGCGGAGAGGAACTCGATGCCGAGAGCCAGGGTCCAGAGCGCGAGGCGATATGCCGGGGGGAGCAGGCCGCCCACGATCCAGAAGGCGCCCGCCATCGCCAGCCAGAGGAAGATCCGCACGAAGGTCCGGAACAGCGCAGAGTCGTGGCGGGCCACAGCGATCGCCATGAAGGCGGTGCGGCCCAATTGCAGCAGGACGTAGGCCAGCGCGAAGACGAGGCCCCGGTCGCCGAAGGACTCGTAGATCGACACGCTGATTACGAGCCCGATCAAGGACAGGCCGATCACGGCGCCGCGCACCGGCAGGCGGGCCGGATCGAGCACATTGGTCACCCAGGTGGTGTGCACCCAGATCCACCAGAGGGCGAGAACGAGCACGGCGGACTCGAGCGCGCCGGCCCAGGACTGGTTCTCGTAGAGATAGCGGGAGAGCTGGGTCAGCGCGAGCACGAAGATGAGGTCGAAGAACAGCTCGATGTGCGTGACCCGGTCCGCCTGGGCGGAATGATCGGGACGCAGCAGGTTGCGGCGGATCCCGAAACCAGGCGAACGGATGGCGGGGGTGGTGTGGGGCTGTGAAGTCACCGGACCAGTCTGCCCCAGTAGCGTGAGCCCGTGCGGGAATCCCGCCCGCCTGATCCCGCGGAGCGGGCTGTCGGTTGCCCATCTGGTGCTTTCTATGACATTCTTTACGAAACGAACGGTCAGTTAGTAAATACGGCGATCAAAGGTGATGAAGCCATGCCCGAAGCATTCCTCGTTGATGGTGTTCGAACTCCCATCGGCCGATACGGCGGAGTGCTGGCCGGCATCCGTCCCGATGACCTCGCAGCCCTGGTGCTCGCCTCGGTCGTGTCCCGCGCCGGTCTGGACCCGGCTCTGATCGACGAGGTGATCCTCGGAGCAGCCAACCAGGCCGGCGAGGACAACCGCAACGTCGCCCGGATGGCCGTGCTGCTGGCCGGTCTTCCCGACAGCGTGCCGGGGATCACCGTCAACCGGCTCTGCGCCTCCGGCCTCTCCGCCGTGCACATGGCGGCCAACATGATCAAGGCGGGTGAAGCCGACCTCGTCATCGCCGGCGGCGTCGAATCGATGACCCGTGCACCCTGGGTACTCGCCAAGCCGGAGAAGGCCTTCGCCAAGCCCGGCGAGATCGTGGACACCTCCATCGGCTGGCGCTTCCGGAACCCGCGCCTCGAGGCCCGCGACAAGGCCACCTTCTCTATGTCGGAGACGGCGGAAGAGGTCGCCACCATCGACGGCATCAGCCGCGCCGACGCGGATGCCTTCGCCCTGCGTTCGCACCGGCTGGCACTGGACGCCCAGCGTGACGGCATCTTCGACGCCGAGATCGTCGGGGTGCCCACCCGCGCCGGCCTGGTCGAACTCGACGAGGGGCCCCGGGCCGACACGACGCTCGAACGCCTCGCCGCGCTGCGGTCGGTCGTGCGACCGGGCGGCATCGTCACGGCCGGCAACGCCAGCTCGCTCAACGACGGCGCCTCCGCGATCATCGTGGCCAGCGCCGCGGCCATCGAGCGCCTCGGCCTCACCCCCCGCGCCCGCGTGGTGGGCGGCGCCAGCGCCGGTGTCGCACCGGAGACCATGGGCCTCGGCCCGGTCCCGGCCACGCAGAAACTGCTGCAGCGGGCCGGCCTGACCGTCAAGGACGTGGATGCCGTCGAACTCAACGAGGCCTTCGCGACCCAGTCGCTGGCCTGCATCCGCCGGCTCGGGCTGGACCCGGAGATCGTCAACCGGCACGGCGGGGCCATCGCCCTCGGGCATCCGCTCGGGTCGTCCGGTTCCCGCATCCTGATCACCCTGCTGGGCCGGATGGAGCGCGAGGGCGCCCGTCGCGGCGTGGCAACCATGTGCGTCGGCGTCGGACAGGGCTCCTCCCTGCTCGTGGAGCGTGTCTAGATGAGCCACGAATTCACGACCCTGCTGGTCGAGTACCGACCCGACCGCGTACACGTGCAGCTGAACCGGCCCGACGTGCGCAACGCCATCGACCAGACCATGATCGACGAGCTGCACCAGGTCTGCGCCGAACTCGAGCGCGGGCCGCGCATCCTGATCCTGTCCGGTACGAACGGCGTGTTCGCCTCCGGGGCGGACATCGCCCAGTTGCGGGACCGGCGCGCGGAAGACGCCCTCAAGGGCATCAATTCCAGCCTGTTCGCGCGGATCGCCCGCCTGCCGCTGCCGGTGATCGCGGCCATCGACGGCTGGGCGCTCGGCGGCGGAGCCGAGCTGGCCTACGCCGCCGACTTCCGGATCGCCTCCGAGACCGCCCGACTCGGCAACCCGGAGACGGCGCTCGGCATCATCCCGGCCGCCGGCGCCCTCTGGCGGCTGGCCGAGCTCGTGGGGGAGCCCGTCGCGAAGGAGATCATCCTGGCCGGGCGCATCCTGACCGCCGCGGAGGCTCTCGCCGTGCACCTCGTCACGGAGGTGCACGAGCCGGACGCGCTCCTCGCGGCCGCGCACGCCCTGGCTGACCGGATCGCCCGGCAGGACCCCCTGGCCACCCAACTGGCCAAGGAGGTCTTCCACGTTCCGGCCCACGAACACCCGCAGGCCGACAACGAGGCCCAGGCCCGCCTGTTCGAATCGGAAGAGAAATTCACCCGGATGACCGCATTCCTGGAGAGGAAGAAGCGATGACGCTCAGCACCGAGAACCTCAGCACCGAGAGCCTCAGCACCGAGAACTTGCCCGGCGGCGTGCCGCAGCACGTCGGTGTGCTCGGCGGCGGCCGGATGGGCGCGGGGATCGCGCACGCGTTCCTGATGGCCGGCGCATCCGTCACCGTGGTCGAGCAGGGCGACGCCGCCGCTGCCGCCGCGCACGACCGGGTGATGGCGGCCGTTGACAAGTCGGTCAGCCGCGGCAGCGTGGCCGCCGGCCGCGACGAGCTGTTCGGCAGGCTGAGCGTGGCGACGGATGCCGCCGCCTTCGCCGGCTCCGGGCTGGTCGTCGAGGCCGTGCCGGAGATCGTCGCCCTCAAGACGCAGGCGCTCCGCACCGTGGAGGCGCACCTCGCGCCCACGGCCTGGCTCGCGTCCAACACCTCCTCGCTGTCGATCACCGATCTGGCCGAGGCGCTCGACCGCCCGGAGCGGTTCATCGGCCTGCACTTCTTCAACCCGGTGCCTGTCTCGACCCTGATCGAGGTCGTCACGGGGGAGCGCACCGACCCGGAGCTCGCGCGACTCGCCCAGTCCTGGGTGTCCGCACTCGGCAAGACGCCCATCATGGTGCGTGACTCACCCGGCTTCGCCAGCTCGCGCCTCGGCGTCGCCATCGCGCTCGAGGCGATCCGCATGGTCGAGGAGGGCGTCGCCAGCCCTGAGGACATCGATGCCGCCATGGTGCTCGGCTACAAGCATCCGGTCGGGCCTCTCCGCACGACCGACATCGTCGGGCTCGACGTTCGGCTCGGCATCGCCGAGCACCTGCATGAGACCCTCGGCGACCGCTTCACCCCGCCGCAGCTGCTGCGCGACCTCGTCGCGCGCGGTGACCTCGGACGCAAAAGCGGCCGCGGCTTCTTCGATTGGAAGGACGCATCATGACACTCCTCAGCTCTGGACCCGGCACCTCTGAACCCGGCACCGGCACGGTTGTGCCCAGCTACGTTCTCGACTCCTGGTGGACTCCGGCGGACGGCGCCCGCACCCAGCGCGTGCTCGACGCGAGCACCGGCGACGAGATCACTCAGGTCAGCAGCGAGGGCCTCGACCTCGCCGCGGTGGTGGAACACGCCCGCACGATCGGCCAGGCCTCGCTCGGCGAACTCACCTTCCACCAGCGCGCCATCCTGCTCAAGAAATTGGCCCAGTACCTCGGCGGGGTCAAGGAGGAGCTCTACGAGCTCTCCGCGCGCTCCGGGGCCACCCGCTACGACTCGATGGTCGACATCGACGGCGGCATCGGCGTGCTCTTCACCCTGTCCTCCAAGGGACGCCGCGAGATGCCCAACAGCCAGGTCTACGTCGACGGCGACGTCGAGGCCCTCTCCCGCGACGGCTCGTTCAGCGGCCAGCACATCTACACCCGCATCCCCGGGGTCGCGTGCCAGATCAACGCGTTCAACTTCCCGGTCTGGGGCATGCTCGAGAAGCTCGCGCCGGCGTTCATCGCCGGGGTCCCCACGATCGTGAAGCCGGCCACCCCCACCGGGTACCTGACCGAGGCGGTCGTGCGGCACATCCTGGCGTCGGGCATCCTCCCGACCGGCAGCCTCCAGCTCATCTCCGGCAGCGCCCGCGACCTGATCGACCACCTCGACTACCGCGACCTGGTGGCCTTCACCGGCTCCGCCGGCACCGCCCGCAGCCTCAAGGCGCACCCCAACGTGGTGGAGGGCGGCGTGCGCTTCACCAGCGAGACCGACTCGCTCAACGCCGCGATCCTGGGACCGGATGCGACGAAGGGCACCGCCGAATTCGACGCCTACGTGGCCTCGGTCGTCACCGAGATCACCAGCAAGGCCGGCCAGAAGTGCACCAGCATCCGTCGCCTGATCGTGCCGGCGGGACGCCGGGACGAGATCGTCGCGGCCGTCTCCGAGCGCGTGGCGCGCCGCGTCACCATCGGGGACCCGCGCGCCGAGGGGGTCACGATGGGCCCCCTCGCGAGCCGGGAACAGCGTGACGAGGTGCTCGGCAGCGTCGGGCGCCTGATCAGCGGGGGCGGGCACATCGTGATGGGCAGCCTGGACACCCCGGAGGGGACCGATCCGGTCGGCGCGTTCGTGGCGCCCGTGCTGCTGGCCTTCGACGACCCGGAATGCCCGGCCGTGCACGAGATCGAGGCGTTCGGCCCGGTCGCGTCCATCATCGAGTACACCGATCTGGCGCACGCCGTCGCGCTGGCCGCCCTCGGCGGCGGCTCGCTGGTGACCACGGTCGCCACGCACGACCCTGACGTCGCGCGCACGCTCGTGCTCGGGATCGCCGCACACCACGGCCGGGTCCTGATGCTCGACCGGGTCGATGCCCGAAGCAGCACCGGTCACGGCTCACCCGTGCCGCACCTGGTCCACGGCGGGCCCGGGCGCGCCGGCGGCAGCGAGGAGCTGGGCGGCATCCGTTCGGTGCTGCACCACATGCAGCGCACCGCCATCCAGGGCTCGCCCGACATGCTGACCGCCGTCACCGGCGAATGGCACACCGGCGCAGCCGTGCACACGGGCATCCACCCGTTCCGCAAGTCGCTGGCCGAGCTTCGCGTGGGCGACCAGACGCAGGGTGGACCGCGCGTGGTCACTCTCGCGGACATCACGGCCTTCGCCGAGGCCACGGGCGACAAGTTCTACGCCCACACCGACGCCGAGGCCGCCGCTGCCAACCCGTTCTTCCCCGGAATCGTCGCGCACGGCTACCTCCTGGTGTCCTGGGCGGCCGGGCTGTTCGTCGACGCGGCCCCCGGGCCCGTGCTGGCGAACTCCGGACTGGAGCACCTGCGGTTCGTCACTCCGGTTTCGGCGGGCGACAGCATCCGGGTCACCCTCACGGCCAAGCGCATCACCCCGCGTGAGACGGACGAGTACGGCGAGGTCTGCTGGGATGCCGTGCTGCACAACCAGAACGATGAGGTCGTCGCCACCTACGACGTGCTCACCCTGGTCGCCAAGGAATAACCCGCCGTAACGCGCACCACGCCGGCAGCGAAAGCGCACAGATGGCCCCCTGGACTGTTCCCTGGGGGCCATTTGTGCGCTCAAGGGGCAATATTCAACTTCGCCGGGCTCAGCCGTTTCCATCCCTCATTCGGGGGCCAATAATGACCCGAGCGGGAGTCGCCCGGACAGGTCCGGGAGCTTTTGACCCGCTATCGACAAGGGCCCAGCCCTGGACAAGGAGTACCACTGATGGCTCGAGGAGAGAACCCCGTCCTGGAGACGATGACCGACATCAATGCCGTGTCACTGGCCAGCACCGAACTGGACGACCGCTCGCTGATGCTCGTCCGGATCGCGGCACTCGCCGCGACTGACGCCCCGGTCATGTCCTACCTGCTGCACGTCGGACCCGCGGAGGACGCCGGCGTGACCGTGGAGGATGTGGAGGATGTCCTCGTCGCCGTCGCACCGATCATCGGCACTCCGCGCACCATGGCCGCCGTGGGCAAGATTGCGGAAGCCCTCGGCATCGCGATCGAGCTGGGGTCGGAGGATACGCAGTAGCAGACAGGCAACAGGAACCGGCCAGGTCCTGGAGTCCGGCCCGCGAGCCTCAGAAAGCGGGGGCCGGGCGCGGACCATTACCGAATGGGAGAACACCGTGAGCAGATCCCCCCACGCGTCCCGGCATCCGGCCCGGCGCCTCAGATCGCTGGTCGGCATGCTGGCCGCCGCACTCGCGCTGAGCGGATGCGCGAACTCGGCACCCAGCAGACCGTCGCCCACGACCTCAGCGTCGGCCTCAGGGTCTGCCTCTGCGTCGACGCCGAGCGCGGGCGCTGCGCCGTCGGCCGATCAGACCCCCTGGGCCGGTGACGTCTGCATCTCGACCTCGACCCTGAAGTCCGATCTCCAGGGGCTGGCGACCGCAGCCACGACGGGCGGCGGCAACGCTCACGACGACGCTCAAGGACGTCCCCGCCAGACGTGAGGACGATCCCGAGCTGGTGGCGGTGCGGCAATCCGCTGATGACCTGGACACGTCTCTCGGCGCCCTCGAGGCGAGCGTGGCCGCCGTTGACGGCAAGACGGGAACGGCCCTGGTCGCGGCGATCGCTGCCGTCGTCAGTGCCGCCGGCGACTCACTGGCGGCACTGGCGGGCACGGTGGAGGCGATCGGGGCGGCCGCCGCGGACACCGGGAGCACGATCGGTCAGGCATGCGACGCGGTACCGGAATGCGATGTGCTGACCGAATAGTGCTGACCGAATAGTGTCTGGCCGAATACTGCTGCCCGGTCAGAGATCGGCGAGCAGGCTCACGGGGGATTCGATGCAGGCGGCCACGAAGGTGAGGAAGCCGGCGGCGGTTCCCCCGTCGCAGACCCGGTGATCGAAGACCAGGGACAGCTCGACCACGGTGCGCACCGCGAGTTCGTGGTTGACCACCCAGGGGCGCTCGATCATGCGGCCGATGCCGAGGATCGCGGCTTCCGGGTGGTTGATGATCGCGGCCGACCCGTCGACCCCGAGCGCACCGAAGTTGTTCAGGGTGAACGTGCCTCCACTCAGCGCGGCCGGGGGGAACGCTCCGTCCGCGGCCTGGCCGACCAGACCGGCGATGGAGTCCCGCAGCTGCCGGGTCGTCAGAGCGTGGGCGCCGTGCACAACCGGCACCATGAGCCCCCGCGGAGTCTGGGCGGCGATGCCCAGATTGACGGCGCCGTGTTGCAGGATTTCCTGGCTCGCGGTGTCCACCGACGAGTTCAGCAGCGGGTACCGGCGCAGTCCGGCCACCGTGAAACGGGCGATCAGGGCCGTCACGCTGAACCGCTCACCGGTCGCCGCGAGCAGGCGGTCGCGGGCCGCGAACAGCTCGGTGGCGTCCACGTCGAGCCAGACGGTCGCCTCCGGGATCTCCCGGCGCGAGGTCGTCATGCGCTCGGAGACCACTTTTCGCAGTCCGCTGATCGGGATGCGGATGTCTTCCGGCTTCATCGCGGCCTCTGGGGCGGCCGGGGGAGCTGCCACGGGAGCCGCCACGGGAGCCACGAAAGCTGACGCGGGAGCCGCCACGGGAGCTGCCACAGCGGTTTCTGCCGCCGCGGCGGCCCGGTCGCGAATGTAGGACTCGACGTCCCGGCGCAGCACCAGGGCGTCCGGGCCGCTGCCCTGCAGGGTGGTCGCGTCGAAACCGTTCTCGCGGGCCAGTCGCCGCACCAGGGGCGAGACGACCGGGGACCGACCGGAACGTGGGGTGGGCGCCACCCGCGGCGGAGTCGCCGGAGTCGCCGGAGTCACGGCGGCCGGCTGCGCGGCGCTGGAACGGATGCCGAAGCGCCCCTGGGCGGGGCGGCGCACCGGGCGGGTGTTCTCACTCGTGCCGTAGCCGACCAGCACGGCGCCGGATGCCGAGCCCGCGGGCGCGACGGACGAATCGGCCCCCGAGTCGGCGCCCGAATCGGCCCCCGAGTCGGGAGCAGGGGGCGCCGGGGACGGCGGTGGGGTGGGCGTCCCGGCCGAGGGGGCGACGGTATCCGTCACCGTCAGGATCACCTGCCCGGCGTGGACGACCTGGCCGACGTCGCCGATCAGGGCTTCGACCACGCCGCCGTAGGGGGAGGGCAGCTCGACGATGGATTTGGACGATTCGACCTCGATCACGGGCTGGTCGATCGCGATGGTGTCGCCCACAGCGACCAGCCACGAGACGATTTCGGCCTCGGTGAGTCCCTCGCCGAGGTCGGGGAGGATGAAATTCTGTCCCATCAGGACCACTCCCAACTGCCGAGGGCGGCCAGGATGCGGTCGGGGGTGGGCAGGAAGTACTCCTCGAGTTTGGGCGACGGATACGGGATGTCGAAGCCGGTGATCCGCAGGATCGGCGCGGCGAGATGGAAGAAGTTGCGTTCGGTGAGCCGGGCGGCCACTTCAGCGCCGTACCCGCCGAACTGGGCGGCCTCGTGCACGACGGCGGCGCGCGAGGTCTTCCGCAGGGACGCGCCCACGGTCTCGTCGTCGAACGGGGACAGGCTGCGCAGGTCGATCACCTCGATCGAGAGACCCTCGGCTTCGGCCAGCTCCGCGGTCGCCAGGGCGGTCTTCACGGTCGGACCGTACGCGATCAGCGTCACGTCGGTGCCCTCCCGCAGCACGAGGGCGGTGTTCATCGGAGCGGTCTGCACCGGCAGGCTGAGCTCGGCCTTGGACCAATAGCGGCTCTTGGGCTCCATGAAGATCACCGGGTCGTCGCTCCGGATCGCCTCGCGCAACATCGAGTACGCGTCGGCCGGGTTCGACGGCGAGACCACGGTCAGGCCGGGAGTCGCCGTCCAGTAGGCCTCGGACGAGTCGGAGTGGTGCTCCACCCCGCCGATGTCGCCGGCGTAGGGAATCCGGATCACGATCGGCAGCGAGATGCGGCCGCGGGTGCGGTTGCGCATCTTCGCCACATGCGACACGATCTGCTGGAACGCCGGGTAACTGAAGGCGTCGAACTGCATCTCCACCACCGGCCGCAGACCGTAGATGGCCATGCCGATCGCCGTTCCCACGATCCCCGACTCGGCCAGCGGGGAATCGCTGACGCGGGTCTCGCCGAACTCGGCGTACAGGCCGTCGGTCACTCGGAAGACGCCGCCGAGCGGCCCGACGTCCTCACCGAACAGAACCACCGTGGGGTCGTCGCGCATCGCGTCCTGGATGGCCGCGTTGAGGGCGGCCGCCATGGTGAGGCTGGCCGGGGGGCGTGTCTCTGCGAGAGCGGGGAGCGTCATCGGGTTGCACCTGACTGGGTTGCGTCCGCGGCGTGCGCGGCGTGGTCGGCGTAGTCGGCGAGCTCGGTGGCCAGGAAGTCCCGCTGTTCCCGGAGCGCCGTGCGGGGGGTGGCATACAGGTGGTCGAACAGCTCGAGCGGATCCACCGGAGCCGTGCGCGTCATGCAGTCCCTCGTCGAGGCGGCCAGATCTTCGGCCTCCAGCAGGATGTCCGCGCGCTCCCGGTCCGACAGGGCGCCAGACTCGGAGAGGAAGGTGTCCAGGCGTGCGATCGGATCGCGCCGTCGCCAGATCTCCAGGTCGCCGGCATCGCGGTAGCGGCTCGGGTCGTCCGAGTTGGTGTGCGCCTCCATCCGGTAGGTGAGGCCCTCGATCAGGGTGGGACCCTGGCCGGCCCGGGCGTTCTGCACCGCCGCCGAGGTGACCGCGTACATCGCGGCGACGTCGTTGCCGTCGACGTAGTAGCCGGGCATGCCGTACCCGATGGCCTTGTCGGCGATGGTGCGGCAGCGCATCTGCTTGTCGAGCGGCACGCTGATCGCGAACTGGTTGTTCTGCACCAGGAACACCACGGGGGCCTGCCAGACGGCGGCGAAGTTGAGGGCCTCGTGGGTGTCGCCCTCGCTGGTGGCGCCGTCGCCGAGCAGGGTGAGCGCCACCGTGCTGTCGCGCTTGAGTTTGGCGGCCGTGGCCAGCCCCACGGCGTGCAGGGCCTGGGTGGCCAGCGGGGTGGCCTGCGGGGCGATCTTGTGCTCGTAGGCGTCGTAGCCGCTGTGCCAGTCGCCGCGGAACGACGCCAGGATCTGCTCGGGCTTCACTCCGCGGGTGAGCAGCGCGATGCTATCCCGGTAGGTCGGGAACAGCCAGTCCCCGCTGTCGAGGGCGGCGACCGCGGCGATTTCGCAGGCTTCCTGGCCGAGCGCGGACGGGTAGGTGGCCAGGCGGCCCTGCCGGGTCAGCGCGGTGACCTGCACGTCGAATCGCCGGGCGACGACCATCCGCCGGTACAGACTCAGCAGGGTGGCCGGGTCGGGCAGGGTGAGCCCCCCGGTCTCGTCAGGGGCCACCGCCCGGCCGGCGTCATCGATCAGTCGGAGGGGTTGCGGCACCGAGAGCGTGCTCTCCGGAAGGTGCTCGACATTGAGGCTCATGACGCAATGGTGCGGCATCCGTCGCCCGGCGACGATATCGCCGTGACGGTTGTGAACGAATGGCCCGAAGCGGATCCGCGCCGAACCATTCGACCGGTGAAATCAGGTCGTCAGCGCCAGATGTCCGGCGCCAGGGCCGGCGCGTGACCCGCGATTTCCTCGAGGATCAGGTGCGAGCGGGTCGAGACCACGCCCGGCATACTGTGGATGTCTCGCAGGATGGCCTGGCTCAGCTGTTCGTGGTCCGGCGCGCTGACGGTCAGGATGATGTCGATGTCACCGCTCACCGCCATCGCCTTCTCGACGAAGGGGAGTTCGCTCAGCCGGGCGGCGATGTCGGCCCAGGACACGTCGGCGATCTTCACGATCACGAGGGCCGTGACCTTCAGGCCCAGGGCCGTGCGGTCGATCTGAGCGCCGAACCCGGTGATGACTCCCCGCTCGACCAGGTTGTGCAACCGCGTGTGCGCGGCCGTGCGGGAGACGTGCACCAGGGCGGCGAGCTGCCTCGTCGACAGCCGGGCGTCCCGGCTGAGTTCGGCCACGATCCGTCGGTCGATCGGGTCGAGCCCGGCGGAGGCCGCGGGCGCCGGGTGCTGCGTCATGGTATTCCTCGGGCTCGGGCGGCTCAGGCGGGGGAGTCGTCGCTGTTCTGTCGGCGGAGTTCTGTCGGCGGAGTTTCAGACTACTGCCAGCTCCAGGGAGGCGCGCACGGCCCGCAGGTAGTGGTTCTTCGGCCAGTACCGCAGCCGCCGCGGCAGTCGCGGATAGACCACGGCGGTGAACCTCAGCAGGCGATCGAAGCGGCGCTGGGACCGCGGTGACCAGGACAGGTCGAACAGGCCGCGAACGGAGGCGGGGAGCAGTCCAACGGTCACGAACCGGCCTGCCGGCATCAGCACCCGCAGCCAGAGCGGGCCGGTCCGCGGGTGCAGCAGCTGGCGGGCGACGGCTCGCGTGGTGGCATCCGTCTGCAATCCCGCGACCTGCTCGCTCCAGTAGCGGGCGAAGGCGGCCCGGTCGCGGGGCCAGAGGGCGGCCGGCATCTGCAGCGAGGTACCCAGCACGGCGTACTCCTGGTACACCGCGTCGGCCGTGGCCTCGTCCAGCGGGCCGAAGACGAGTTCCCGCATCCTGATCGCGGAGTCGTAGAGGGTCGCGGCCACCCAGAGCTGCAACTCCGGGGTGAAGGCGCTGTAGGCCGGCCGGCCGGGTGCTGCGGGTGCGTTGACGGGCCCGTGGGCGAGATTGACGCGGCGGGTCGCGCCGGCGGCCTCCTCGGGTGTGCCGAACACCACGGCGTAGACGTAGCTCAGGGTGCCGTTCAGGCGGTTCAGCGGATGGGCGACGAAGTCGCTGTGGTGGGCCACCCCGTGGCCGATAGCCGGATTGGCGATCTGCAGCAGGATGGAGCGTCCGCCGGCGGCGATCAGGACGGCCTCGCCGGCAATGTCGCTGAGGTTCTGGTCTCGCAGCTTCATGGTGCTCCTCCCGGCTGAAATCCGAGTGTAAAGCGGCGACAGCAGAAATGGATGGGAATAATGCGCAGTCGTATGCACTTGCATATAACCGACGGCGAGAATCCACCGTCCCACGGATTGAAGGAGCACCCATGACTGAGACCACCGCAGTGAGCATCCCCGGCTACAAGGCCGGAACCTGGACGATCGACCCGACCCACAGCGAGGTTGGCTTCAGCATCCGTCACATCATGATCAGCAAGGTCAAGGGCAAGTTCGAGATCTTCGACGCCACCATCGTCACCGGTGAGAACCCGCTCGAATCCAGCGTCACGGCCACCGCCCAGGTCGCCTCGATCAACACCAACGAACCGAACCGCGACGGCCACCTGCGCACCGGCGACTTCTTCGACGCCGAGACGTACCCGACCATCAGCTTCGTCTCCACCGGCGTGCGTGCGGCCAAGGGCGACTTCCTCGTCGACGGCGACCTCACGATCAAGGGCGTCACCAAGCCCGTCACCTTCGACTTCGAGTTCGGCGGCTTCGCCACGGACCCGTACGGCAACCAGAAGGCCGGCGCAACGGCCAAGGCCGAGGTCAACCGCGAAGACTTCGGTCTCACCTACAACGCGGCCCTCGAGACCGGCGGCTTCCTGCTCGGTGACAAGGTCACCATCACGCTCGAGCTCCAGGCGGCACTGCAGGCCTGATCACAGGGCTTACTCCCTGACGGGAGCGCGTCCAGACCGGAGCGCTTCCCGACCGGAACAAAGGAGGGACCCCGCCACGGGGGGTCCCTCCTTTCGTGCTTTCATGGGCACTATCTGGCGAGTTCACGCCCGTGCACGGTCAGCGCCCAGATTACGGCGACGCCCGCGACGATGAAGAGCATGGCCCAGAACGGGTAGTACGGCAGCCAGGCGAATGCCACCAGCGTTCCGATGAAGGCCAGGATCACCCCGAACGTGCGCGCCCACACCTTGCCGGTGAAGAGCGTGCCGCCGGCGATGATCGTCAGGATGCCCAGAATCAGGTGCACCCAGCCCCAGGTCGTCGTGTCGAACTGGAGCACGTAGTTCTCCGTTGCGACGTAGAACCCGTCCTGCGCCAGGGCGGCGATCCCGGCGATCAGCCACCAGCACCCCAGCATGAGCATCATGAAGGCGGCGAAGGCCGCCGCACCGACCGTCCATCCGCTGGGCTCTTGTTCAGTCATGGGAGACCTCCTCCTTCTGCAGTTGTGCAAACTGGTGCGGTTCGGCGGGGGTCCTAGACGGCGATGTCACGACCGTGAACGGTCAGGGCCCAGATTGCGGAGACGCTCGCGACGATCAGCAGAATCGCCCAGTACGGCTAATGCGGCAGCCAGGCGAATGCCTCCAGCGTTCCGATTAAGGCCAGGATCACGCCGATCGTGCGAGCCCAGACGGCTCCGGTGAAGATGGCGAACCCGGCGAGCAGTGTCAGGATGCCCAGGATCAGGTGAATCCAGCCCCAGGACGTCGTGTCGAACTGGAGGATGTAGTTCGCCGTGGCCACGTAGAAAGTGTCGTCCACCAGGGCGACGATTCCGCCGATGATCCACCAGCTGCCCAGCATGAGCATCATGAAGGCCGCGAAGGCGGCCGCTCCGATTGCCCACCCAGTTGCCTCTTCTTATATGCGTCTGATCTGCTCATGAGTACCCTCCTTGTTCATGCCCAACGGAAGTGTTCGGCGTCGAGAATTGCGCTCTCACCTTCGGCCGGGGGCGGCGGATTGTGAACCTCCCAAAGGGTTCTTCGAGGGAGTAGCCACGGCGGGATCAGCCGGTGGCCGTGATCGCGGCCCTGACCTCGTCCAGGGCCCGGACCGGGCGTTCCTCGTCGGCCGCCACCGGTCTGACGGCGATGGTGGCGGCGTGCCCGATGGCCCGTTCGATGGCCCCGCGTAGTCCGGCTGCGGCGACGACGATCAGGGCGGCGAAGCCGGAATCCAGGAGCTCACCCAGGTCCTGCAGATCGGCGCGAGTCATTCCCCGCGCGACCCGGCCGGCGATGGCGGACAGTCCGGCTCCGGAATAGGCAGTCCAGCCGGCGGCGCCGATGCCGATCGCGGGCAGCAGGACAACGGCCAGTCCGGTGGCCAGACCCCATCCCGTGCCGACCGACCTGCCCCGAGCGGGAACGGTGTCGGACCTGATGTACAGCTTCGCGGTGCCGTCGCCCTTCTTGGCGATCACGGCGGCATCGAACGAGCGGATTCGGTCGCCCACGCCGACGGGTCCCCTGTCGACCGGCCCCGCGCCGTAGAAGTCTCTGACGGCCTGGAAGTCGCCTTCGGCGGACGACACGTCCCGGTACGTCCCCACGAACGCAAGATGGCTCACGGCCGTGGTGCAGATCCAATTCCGCCTGAGCGGTCTGAGCGAAGCCGAGCAGGAACGGCTCACCCCGTTCGGCGGCCAGACCGGCGAGCCGCTCAGCCAGGACCCAGGCCTCAGCCGATCGCCCGAGCGCCTGCCGGGTGAAACAGAGCGCGACCAGGCCGTGCACGAAGTGGATGGACGCGCTGCCGGCACGGTCGTCCACGAGGGGACCCAAAATCTCCTCCGCCCCGGCCAGATCGTTCCGGGCGTAACGCTCGATCCCGAGCAGGTACCGCCCGGCGGCCGCCAGGTCGGGCAGCCCGTCCTCCTCCCCGTGGGTGAGGAGGTTCTCGGCCCCCGCGCGCACGGTGCGGAGATCGACCTCGAGCCAGGCGGCGTGCGCACGACCCAACTCCCACGGTCTTGACCGATTGGCGCCGAGGACGGGATCGAGGCTGCTGTCTTCGGCCGCGGTGAGTGCGGCGGGGTAATCTCCCGTGGCCTGCAGAGACACGATGCGGAGCGCGCGGCCGAAGGCGGTTTGTCGTTCCCGGGTCCGCGGCAGCGAGGCCAGGCCCCGTTCGGCCAGCCGAAGCGCGTCGCGGGCGTCACCGGCAGCGAGAGCCAGGCAGCCCCGGAGCACGTCCTGACTTCCGCCGAGGTCCGAGTCCTCCTGCCCGGGGAACGTGGCAGCGGGCCCGGACGCGAGCAGTTGGTCGATTCGGTCGACCGCGCTAGCCAGGACCCGGCCCTGGCCGCCCGCTCCCATCAGCGCCCAGGTTTCCAGGCTGAGGATGCGAGGGTCCCGGTCGGCCTGCTCGCGGGGGAACCGGGTGAGCAGCCGTCCGAGCCGGGGCCAGTCGCCCTCGTCGAGGAGGCGCTGTCCGCGGGACACGACGATCTCGGCCGCGCCGCGCAGGTCATCGGCGGCGAGCAGCTGGTCCAGCGCCTCGTCGGGAAACCCGTTGCCCGCCAGCCAGGCCCCGGCCCGCCTGCGCAGCGCGGCCACATCCGTTGCCCGGCTCTGCTCGAGTTGCGCGCGGAGGAGGCCCCGGAAGAAATGGTGATAGCGGTACCACTCGCCTGCGCCGCCCAGGCGGGAGATGAACAGATTGTGCCGTGACAGCCAGTCGAGCACCTCCCGTCCCGTGGGGTGCACGGCGTCCGGGTCCCCATCCGCGAGCAGCGCGTCGCACAGAGGGGCGCAGAAACGGTCGACGACCGAGATCATGAGGAGGGGCCGGCGTAGCTGGGCGGGCTGGGCGGTGAGCACCTCTGAGGCCAGGAAGCGGTGGATGTGCTCGTCATCGAAGTGACCGGTCGCGCTCGAGGCCAGGGCGGCCGGGTCACCCCGGTTCCGCCGGGCGGCGAGACCGAGCCGCAGGCCGACCGGCCAGCCCTCCGTCTTCTCCTCGACCGCCGCGGCGAGTTCCGCGTCCACGGGCGCGCCCAGCTCGCGAGTCACCATCTCTTCGATCTCCTCCCGGGTGAATCGCAGATCGCGCTCCCTGATTTCGGACAGTTCCCCGTGCGGTCGCAGCTCGTCGAGGGACAGGAGGGGATCGAAGCGGGTCAGGAAGACCGGATGAAGGCCGCGGGGCGGATGCCGCAGAATCGACTCGAAGAGGCGGTTCACCGGCGCTGACGCGACCAGGTGGTAGTCGTCCAGGACCAGCGCCAGGCGGGCCGGGAGCACCTCCAGCTCATTGAGCAGGAGCGTCGTCAGCTCCCGCTCCGTCAGTCTCTGCGGCGCCCGGCTCTCGGTTTGGGGCAATGCGCGGGGGAAGACGGCCCGCACGGCCGCGGTGAGATAGCCCAGGAAGAGGGGGAGTTCACCGTCGCCGGGCTCGAGGGACAGCCAGGCGGAGGGCATCCGGGTCTGCTCCAGCCACTGGCAGGCCAGGACGGTTTTGCCGTAGCCGGCCGGGGCGGCGAGGATCGTTGCGGTCAGTGGGGTGCCGCCGTTCAGCTGTTCGAGGAGCCGCGGTCGCTGGAGCGAGCCGGCGGCGACCGCGGGAGGCCTCAGTTTGCTCGCGAGGATCAGGCTGAAGGCGCGGCCTCTGCCCCGGCGCTGCTGCTCCGCGACCATGCCCGGGACCCCCTTCGCGCCAGCCGACCGGATCGACGGTCCGACCGTGTCGCCGTAGCGATGTCACCCTAGCGACAGTGAGGCGGATTCGATAGGTGATCGGGCCGGGGCAGCGGCTGGTGTTGCGCCCGCTACTCGCCCTTGATCTCCTCGCGCACGCGGCGCAGGTCCTCCATCAGTGACCCGATCAGGATCCAGTGCTGCGGATGCGGCGTGAAGATGACCAGGGGCTCCGTCAGGGCCGGCGGCTCCACGACCGGGTTCACCGGCGTCTGACCCGGGTGGTCGACGTGCTCGGCCAGTAGCCGGAGGTCGTGGGCGGCCCGGCTGAGTTCGACGGTGATCGCCAGCACGGTCGGTTCCAGGTGCAGCGAATGGTCGTAGTGGTCACGGAGCGCGCGCGTCATCCCGATGGTGCGCGTGACCAGCGCCATCAAGCGGTTGTAGAACTCCTCGTCGACGTCCAGCAGCCGCCGGTGCACCCCGTGCCGCGGATTGAGGGTGAGGCTCTCCTCGGCCTGCTTGATCGCCTTCTCCGCCTTCTCCAGCATGGGGCGGAGCAGGCGGGCCTTGATCATCATCTCTTCGATCTGGCCGGCCTGCTGCGGAAAACGAAGGGCGTCCACGATCCGGTCGAGCGTGTCGGCGACTTCGCGGCCCAGCCGCACGACGGCATCGTGTGCCGGGCTCAGGAGCACGGGCGGCACGATCAGGGCGTTGACGACCAGTGCGGCCGCGGCCCCGATGATGGTCTCGATGATCCGGTCCCGCGCGTACTCGGGCGTGGAAGCCCCGAGCGAGAGCACCAGCATGGCACTGATCGGGATCTGGCTCGCCGAGCTCGGAGCCAGGCGCAGCGCCCAGGCGAGCATGATGCAGAAGATAATCGCCGCCAGCACGATCCAGCTGGACTCCCCAAAGGCGATGCCGACGGCGTAGGCGATGAGCACTCCGCCGATGACGCCGAGACTGCGTTCGACCGCGCGGCCGAGGGTCTGGTTGATGTTCGGTTGCACCACCAGCAGGGCCGCGATCGCGGCGAAGATCGGCAACTCGGTCTGCAGGAGAGCCTGCGACAGGATCCAGCCGAGCGCAACGGCGACGGATGTCTTCACGGCCTGGAGAAGGGGAATCCGGCTTTCGGATCGCAACCGGGCAGTAATCCTCACGTGCTCAGGTTAGCGGAACCACCGGGTCCGGGGCGCCGCGACCGGGCCGGATGGTCACCGGCCGCCCGGAGAACCGAGCATAGTCATCGATCGCCCGCTCGAAGCCGGCCCATTGCCGCGGCGTCATGGTCTCGAAGGGTGCAGCCTCGACCCAGACTCCTCGCGGCGTGGTCTCGGTGCGCCAGGTTCCGACCACCCGGCCGTCGGAGAGGATCAGCGGCAGGAAGATGCCATTGCGACCGGGAACCAGGAGCGGAAAACGGTCGTCGGGGACAACGACACTGCGACCGCGGTACCCGAGCAGATACTCGTCGAAGCCGGGCAGGGCGAACACGGTCGAGCGCCGCTGCGGCGCGGAACCGGGAAGGCCGGCCTCGGCCGAGGCCGCCAGAAAATGGGTCACGCCGCCCAGATCGATTTCGATCAGGTCCTTCCTCGCCACCCCGAGTCCGATCCGGATGTCGGCCAGGGTCAGCTGGGACCACCAGGCCAGATCCTTCGCCGTGGCCGGGCCATGCCCACGGAAGTAGCGGGTCGTGAGTTCTCCCAGGGCTTCGTCGTGCTCGAGCCGACGGGGTGAGGGCACCCACTCGTCCAGGAGCACGAGTGTTTGCGCCGTACCGGTGTGCCTGCCCCAGCAGAGAGTCCCGGTGAGGGCGAGGTTCGCCACCAGGTGGTAGCCGCGCTGGCCTCCGGTGGAGATCCCCTGCGCTTCGAGTGCCGCGAGGAAGCCCGCTCGCGTCAACTCGCGACCGCCGGAGAGCGAGTCGAGGGCAACGGTGCGTGCGCCTTCGATCGCGGAGTCGTCGAGGCCGAGCTGTGCTCGCCGCGTGCGCATTCCGGCGAGCACCCGGGGCGCGCTGAGGCCCAGCATCCAGTGCAGGTCAGGAGCGGGGACGAAATGAAGGGTGCCGCGCAGGGGCCAGGAGCGCACGAGCACCGCCGTGTCGATCGCCCGCGCGACGTCGGAGACCGTCGATCCGGGCACCCGAACACCGATCGCCCACAGGCCGGCCCGATAGTCCTGGGCCTGCACGGCCAGCATCCGTCCAGCGACCGCCCCGGGGTTCGAGAGTGCGGGCCCGGAGAGCCCGTGGCATCCCAAACGCATCCGGATGACATCGGTGCGGGAGGCTCGCGTCGCCATGAGCCCAGTATGCGACGGATGCCCCGCGACTGCCGGTTAGGGCAGGTCGTCGTCCGTGCGGGCGCCGAAGACGATCTCGTCCCAGCTGGGCATGGAGGCGCGTCCACGTTTTCCGGCGGCCCCGGTGGAGCGGGCCGGCGGTGTGGCAGGGGTCGAACGGGCGGGGCTCAATCCGGCAGGTGTCAATCCGGCAGGGGTCAATCCGGCGGGGGTCACTCCGGCCGGCGCCGATCCGGACGAGGCCGCCCCGGGGGAGGTCTGGTTCGTGGCCGCCTGGCCGGCGGCCGCCTGGGTCGACCAGAGGTTGCGCGCAGACGCGGACCGGTTGCCGGCAGCGGGCGAGTCCGCGGCGGGGGTGACGGTTCGGTCGACGGTCTGGTCCACGAGATGGATCCCCGCGGCGGAGGCCTGTCCCACGCCGTTGCTGAGCGTGCTCTCGGTGTTGGTGCTTTCGAAAGCCGCGGCTTCGCGTTCGCCGCGGCGGCGGCGCAGGGACTCCAACAGGTCCGCGGTCTCGCTCATGCTCTGGGGTGGTTCGTCGGCGCGCTTGATGGCCGCCCGGGAGACGGCATCCGTCGTGCCGGCCGATCGGGAGTACGGAATCGGGTCCAGGAGCGGTGCGGTGTCGTTGAGCAGTTCGTCGGCCAGTGATTCCTTGAAGGTGAAGGCGCCGCTGTCGAACCGTGACACATCGGCCAGGCTCGTCTCGGCGCCGACCGCGCGCAGGCGGGGAATCAAGGCACCCTTGAGTTCGCCCTGCTGGGAGAGCGCGATGGCCTCGTTGCCGACGGGGGAGAGGGAGTTCTTCTTCGGTTCGAAGCCCCAGCGGGCGTCGTGGTCGATGTCGTCGGCGGTGAACGCGAGTTTCACGATCCAGCCGGCGCCGGGCTCTTTCCAGCTGGCCCAGCGCTCATTCGTGGCGCCGAGCGACGCGAGGCGCTCCCGGATGACGGTGCCGAAATTCGCCCCGCCCTCGATCGGGTCCGGGTCGATGGCCGTGTGCACGGGCACTCCGAGCGCGCAGGACACGATGTACTCGCGTTCGGCGACGACCGGGCCCTCGAAACGGCGCACGAAGTCGATGGAGGCGCCCGTCACGGTGGCCACGTCCTCCGCGGACATGCCGGCCCTGATGTGGGCCTGCACTTCCCGCGGGCTCAGCTTCGTGCCGGCCGTGGATTCCGTCTGGGTTTGGCGAAGCCTGGACTGGAGAACTTCATCGATGGGGATCCGAAAACGGTCGCCCTCCTCTGACGCTGCGAGCAGCGCACCGTTCTCGACTCCAATAACTTTCAATTCCTGCATGTTGAAAGCCCTCTCGCGATCACTAGTGCAGCCAAGACTGCCATGTAAAACCCGAATATTCGGGGAATACGCCGGGCGTGCCGCAAGTTGACAACTGTGCCGAAGAAAAGACTCGGCGCGTAGTTTGCTATTCCGCCCGGATTGTTGGAAACTATGGCCGCCGAAATCGTTTCTCGGCGTAACTGAAATGGATGGGTATGGCAACCGATTACGACGCACCACGGAAGACCGAAGACGACTCTGAGTCGATTGAGGCCCTCAAGGAGCGCGTACCCGACAAGATGTCCGGTGTCGTAGATGTCGACGACTCGGACAACCCCGGTGGGTTCGACCTTCCCGGCGCCGATCTGTCCGACCTCGACCTCGATGTCGTTGTCCTGCCCCCGCAGGCCGACGAGTTCACCTGCGTCGAGTGCTTCCTCGTGAAGCACCGTTCGCAGATGTCGCACGAGACCAAGCTCGGCCCGGTTTGCCTGGAGTGCGACTCCTAAACGCGCTTAGATGCTGGACGCTGGCCGTCGTGATCCATTGATCGCGGCGGCCAATTTCTGTGGGTGGCGGGTCGACACGAGCCAGTACGGCGCCGGATCGGTGGCATCCACGATGGGGATGCGCACGACGGGGCGGATCCAGCCGCGGATGAGCAGCCAGGCGCGCGCATTGAGGTTGCGCCCGCGCTCCAGGACGGCGTCGTCTCCGTCGAAGGCCTGCGCCTCGCCGAGGAGATCGGTCGAGATGCGCGCGCGGCCGGCGGACAGTTCGCCCTGGCGCACTTCGACCACCGGCGCCGAGAGAAGCAACCCGGCCACGCAGGCGGCATACAAACCGATGGCGATGAGGATTCCGGCGAGCATGGATATCGGCGCGAAGACGAGGATGCTCGCGGGGATGATCAGTGCGGTGGCAAGGTACGGCGCGGGAGGGGCCCACAGTTTTTCGCGATATTCAGGCATGGCTCTATTCGATCAGACTTCTGCACTAGCCTCGACACGTGGCAGAAAGCGTCGAAGTCCTGATTACCGCGTCCGTCCTCCCGAGTTACGCGCATCCGGGTGATGCGGGAGCGGATCTTCATTCCTCCCAGGCCCTGGTCCTGGCTCCCGGTCAGCGTGCCCTGGTCGGCACGGGCGTCTCGATCGCCCTTCCCGACGGCTACGCGGCCTTCGTCGTTCCCCGCAGCGGACTCGCCGTCAAGCACGGCATCACCATCGTCAACGCGCCGGGCACGGTGGATGCCGGCTATCGCGGCGAGATCAAGGTCGCGCTGCTGAACACCGATCTGGCCGAGCCGCACACGATCGCGGTCGGCGACCGCATCGCCCAGCTCATCGTCGTGCCGGTATCCCGGGCCACTTTCATCCCGGTCGACCGCCTTCCGGGCAGTCAGCGCGGCGAAGGCGGATTCGGCTCGACCGGCCTCACCCAGCACATCACTGGAACCGATACGTCAGGAGACAACCAGTGAGCGACATAGCGAACTCGGACGAATTCCCCGGAGCCACGGCCAAGTCAGCTCCGGAGGACCGCGCGACCGAGGGCCCGCTCGACGAGGTGGAGGCCAACCCGGTCCGGCCCTACGTCGACCTCGGTGGCGTCAAGATCCTGCCCCGGGAGGGACTCCACCTCCGGCTCGAAATCGAAGAGGGCAGCAAGCGCGTGGTGGCCATCGGGCTCGACTACGCCGGGTCCACCCTGCAGGTGCAGCCGTTCGCCGCCCCGCGCTCCAGCGGCCTGTGGAACGAGATCCGCGACCAGATCGCCGACCAGATCGGCAAGCAGGGCGGCACCACGACGCTGCGCGAGGGACCGTTCGGCCCCGAACTCGTGGCCGAGATCCCGGTTGCCGCCGGACTGGGCACCGGCGAGACGAGCCGGCTGGCCCGGTTCATCGGCGTCGACGGCCCACGCTGGTTCCTCCGCGGCGTGATCGCCGGGGAAGGCGCCGTCAATGCCGAAGCCGCGAGCCAGATCGAAGACCTGTTCCGCAGCATCGTCGTCGTGCGCGGGTCGGCGCCGATGCCGCCCCGTGACCTCATTCCGCTGCGGATGCCGGCCACCCCGGCTGGCGCGCCCGAGCCGGGCAACGCCTGAGGGACGCTCGTATGACGGACGCACCGGAACAACCCGACGCCCCTGCACCCGAGGCCCCTGCGCCGGACACCCCCGCACCCGACGCCCCCGCCGCGCGGAACGACGGCACGTCCGGCGGTTCCGAGGCATCCGCTGTCTTCGCCGAGGGCATGGCCGCGGCCGCGCGGCGGGCCGGTTTCACTCCGGCCGCCGAGGGCGAGCCGATCAGCGGTCGCGCCCTGCTCGCGGCGATGGGCGGCATCCGTGGGCTGGTGGAAGCGGTTATTCCCGGGCTCGTCTTCCTGATCACCTACACCTTCATCCGTCAGCTCATCCCCGCACTGATCGCCCCGGTCGCGATCGGGGCGGCCTTCATCGTTGCCCGGCGACTCGTGCGGCAGACGGTGACGCCCGCCGTCGGCGGACTGGTCGGCCTGATCGTCAGCGCCGTACTGGCACTCTTCACCGGCAAAGCGGAGGACTTCTACCTTCCGGGTTTCTGGACCAACGGCGCCTACGGGGCGGCCCTGCTGATCTCGGCGCTGGTCGGCTGGCCCCTGGTGGGACTGGCGGTCGGGTTCCTGATGGGGGACGGGGTGTCGTGGCGGGCCCACGCGTCCAAACGCCGTGTCCTGACGATCCTCACCCTGTGCTGGGCCGGACTCTTCGCCGTGCGCCTGGCTGTGCAGCTTCCCCTGTACTTCTCCGGGAATGTGGAGTGGCTCGGCGCGGCGAAGCTCCTGATGGGCATCCCTCTGTATGCGCCCCTTCTGGTGATCTCGTGGCTGATGGTGCGATCGGTCTACCGCGCGGCGGACGACGACGCGAAAAAGTGACGCCACGCGGGGGTAAACGGCACGCACGTGACGGATACGACGCTAGAGTTATCTCTACGTCAAGATAGTTTGGTGATGAGCATCGCCCGGGCGCGGACTGCCGGTTAGGTAACCCTTACTGGCAGCGGCAGGCGTCCGGTCGTCAGGATTGGGGATTGCGGGCGGTTTTCCGTCGGTTTCCACGAAGGAGAGGGCATCGTGTCTGCACTGAATAACGCGGTAGTGAACAGTTTTGGAGCCAAGGACACCCTGCGTGTCGGTTCGACGGACTATGAGGTCTTTCGTCTCGACGCGGTCAAGGGCTACGAGAAGTTGCCGTTCAGCCTGAAGGTGCTTCTGGAGAATCTTCTCCGCACCGAGGACGGCGCCAACATCACCGAGGCGCATATCCGCGCCCTGGGCGAGTGGGTCCCCACGGCGGAGCCCGACACCGAGATCCAGTTCACGCCCGGACGCGTGGTGATGCAGGACTTCACCGGTGTTCCCTGCATCGTCGACCTCGCCACCATGCGTGAGGCCGTCGCCGAACTCGGCGGCGACCCGAAGAAGATCAACCCGCTCGCTCCGGCCGAGCTCGTCATCGACCACTCCGTCATCGCGGACCTGTTCGGCACCGCCGACGCCCTCGAGCGCAACGTCGAGATCGAGTACGAGCGCAACGGCGAGCGCTACCAGTTCCTGCGCTGGGGTCAGACCGCGTTCAACGACTTCAAGGTCGTGCCCCCGGGAACCGGCATCGTGCACCAGGTCAACCTAGAGTACCTGGCCCGGGTCACCATGACCCGCACGGTCACGGATGCCGCAGGCACCGAGGTGCTGCAGGCCTACCCCGACACCTGCGTCGGCACCGACTCGCACACGACCATGGTCAACGGCCTGGGCGTGCTCGCCTGGGGCGTGGGCGGCATCGAGGCCGAGGCCGCCATGCTCGGCCAGTCGATCTCCATGCTCATCCCCAAGGTGGTCGGTTTCAAGCTCAACGGCTCCATCCCGACCGGCGTGACCGCGACGGACGTCGTGCTCACCATCACCCAGATCCTGCGCAAGCACGGCGTCGTCGGCAAGTTCGTCGAGTTCTACGGTGCGGGCGTCGCCCAGGTGCCCCTGGCCAACCGCGCCACCATCGGAAACATGAGCCCCGAGTTCGGCTCGACGGCCGCCATGTTCCCGATCGACGACGTCACCCTGGACTACCTGCGCCTCACCGGTCGCAGCGAAGAGCAGGTCGCGCTGGTCGAGGCCTACTCGAAGCTGCAGGGCCTCTGGCACGACGCCGACAAGGAGCCCGCCTTCAGCGAGTACCTCGAGCTCGACCTCGGCACCGTCGTCCCGTCGATCGCCGGCCCGAAGCGCCCGCAGGACCGCGTCATCCTCAGTGAGGCGAAGTCGCAGTTCGAACTGGACCTCCAGAGCTACGCGACCCAGGATCTGACCGTGGTGGACGCTGCCGTCGAAGCGTCGTTCCCGGCCTCGGACCCGATCGGTTTCACCGCCGAGGACGAGAACCTCGACCACGTGGTCTCGCACAGCCACGTGAGCCACGCCCCGGTCAGCGTGTCGCGCCCCGTCGCCATCACCACGGAGGCCGGCGCGAGCTACACGCTCGACCACGGAGCGGTCGCCGTCGCGGCCATCACGTCGTGCACGAACACGTCCAACCCGAGCGTCATGCTCGCCGCGGGCCTGCTCGCCCGCAACGCGGTCAAGAAGGGCCTGACCAGCAAGCCGTGGGTCAAGACCACTCTGGCTCCGGGGTCGAAGGTCGTCACCGACTACTACGAGAAGGCCGGCCTCACCGGCGACCTGGAGGCCCTCGGCTTCTACACCGTCGGCTACGGCTGCACGGTCTGCATCGGCAACACCGGTCCGCTGATTGACGAGGTCACGGCCGCGATCAACGAGAACGATCTCGCCGTCACCGCGGTGCTCTCGGGCAACCGCAACTTCGAGGGCCGGATCAGCCCCGACGTCAAGATGAACTACCTGGCGAGCCCGCCGCTGGTCATCGCCTACGCCCTCGCGGGTTCGATGAACTTCGACTTCGAGACGGATTCCCTCGGCACCGGTTCAGACGGCAACGAGGTGTTCCTCAAGGACATCTGGCCTGACTCCGCCGAGGTGCAGGCCACGATCGACAGCTCGATCGACACCGCCATGTTCACGAAGCAGTACGGCGGCGTCTTCGAGGGCGACGAGCGCTGGCGCTCCCTGCCGACGCCGAACAGCGAGGTCTTCGAGTGGGACCCCGAGTCCACGTATGTGCGGAAGCCCCCGTACTTCGAGGGCATGACCATGGAGACCACCCCGGTGGTCGACATCGTCGGCGCCCGCGTTCTGGCCAAACTGGGTGACTCGGTCACGACCGACCACATCAGCCCCGCCGGTTCGATCAAGGCGGACAGCCCGGCCGGCGCCTACCTGCTCGAGCACGGCGTCGAACGTGGGGACTTCAACTCCTACGGCTCGCGCCGCGGCAACCACGAGATCATGATTCGCGGAACCTTCGCGAACATCCGTCTGCGCAACCAGCTGCTTGACGGCGTCGAGGGCGGCTACACCCGCGACTTCACCGTCGACGGGGCTCCGCAGGCGTTCATCTACGACGCCGCCCAGAACTACCAGGCCCAGGGCACGCCGCTGGTCATCTTCGGCGGCAAGGAGTACGGCTCGGGTTCGTCTCGTGACTGGGCTGCCAAGGGCACGAGCCTCCTCGGGGTGAAGGCCGTCATCACGGAGAGCTTCGAGCGCATCCACCGCTCCAACCTGATCGGGATGGGCGTCGTTCCGCTGCAGTTCCACGCGGGGCAGAGCTGGGCGACGCTCGGCCTGGACGGCACGGAGGTCGTCACGATCACCGGGCTCGACGAGCTGAACAACGGCACCACCCCGAAGACGGTCCACGTCACGGCCGTGCCGAGCGAGCAGTCGCCGGCCGGCAAAGCGACGGTCGAGTTCGACGCGGTCGTCCGCATCGACACCCCGGGTGAGGCCGACTACTACCGCAACGGCGGCATCCTGCAGTACGTGCTGCGTTCGCTGGTCGCGTAGCCTCCCTGAGTCGGCTTTCGGCTGGCTCTCGAAACCGGCGCGTAGACTCGGTCTGACCGAATCTATGCGCCGGTTTCTTTTTTTTGGCGGCGGATGGCGCAACGCGAAAGGTGTTAACGATGGCACTGCTGGACACGATCTCCGGACCCAGGGACCTTGACGGTCTTTCGAAGGATGAACTGGTCCAGCTCGCGGCCGAGGTGCGGGAATTCCTCGTGCGCGAGATCTCGAAGACCGGCGGCCATCTGGGGCCCAACCTCGGCGTCGTCGAGCTGACCATCGCCATGCACCGGGTCTTCGACTCGCCCAGGGACGCGATCGTCTTCGACACCGGGCACCAGTCCTATGTGCACAAGCTGCTCACCGGCCGCCAGGACTTCAGCGGGCTGCGCCAGTCCGGCGGCCTGGCCGGCTACCCCCAGCGCCGGGAATCCGTGCACGACATCGTGGAGAGCTCGCACGCGTCCAGCTCCCTCTCCTGGGCCGACGGCATCTCCCGCGCGTTCGAGATGACGGGGCAGAGCGACCGCAACGTCATCGCCGTCGTCGGCGACGGTTCCCTCACCGGCGGCATGACCTGGGAGGCGCTCAACAACATCAGCGACGACAACACGCGCCGGCTGATCATCATCGTCAACGACAACGGGCGCTCGTACGCGCCCACCATCGGCGGAATGGCGCGGTTCCTCAACACGGTGCGCACCCGGCAGGCGTACCACAGCGCCTACCTGACCAGCCGCCAGGCCTTCGAGCGGATGGGGGCGCCGGCGCGGGCGTTCTTCCGCGGCGTTCGCGGCGGCATGCACGGCTTCCTGGCCCGGTTCTCCAACAACGAGGCCCTCTACTCGAACCTCGACATCAAGTACATCGGACCGGTCGACGGCCACGACCTGCAGGCCATGATCGAGGCCCTGCGGCAAGCGAAGGGCTACGGCGCGCCCGTGATCGTGCACGCCATCACCCAGAAGGGCAAGGGCTACGACCCGGCCGTCCAGGACGTCGCGGACCAGTTCCACGCGGTCGGGCAGATCGACCCGGAGACGGGGGAATCCACCGAATTCTCCAGCGCGCCGTCCTGGACGTCCGTCTTCGCCGACGAGCTGCTGCGGCTGGCCACCCTGCAGCCGAAGATCGTCGGCATCACCGCGGCGATGCTGCGCCCCACGGGCCTGCACAAGATGGCGGAGCGTTTCCCCGCCCGGGTGCACGACGTGGGCATCGCGGAGCAGCACGCCGTGGCCAGTGCCGCCGGGCTCGCGTTCGGCGGCCTGCACCCGGTCGTCGCCCTGTATGCCACGTTCGTCAACCGGGCGTTCGACCAGGTCCTGATGGATGTCGCCCTGCACCAGGCGGGCGTGACATTCGTTCTCGACCGGGCCGGGGTCACCGGACCGGACGGTCCCAGCCACCACGGAATCTGGGACCTGGCCATCCTGCAGGTGGTGCCGGGCATCCGTCTCGCCGCGCCCCGCGACTCGGTTCGCCTGTGCGAGGAGCTCGAGGAGGCCGTCGCGGTCGACGATGCGCCCACCGTGCTGCGGTTCCCGAAGGGGAGCGTCAGCGCCCCCCTCGACGCCGTGCGGCGGCTGGACGACGGGGTCGACGTGCTGCTTGAAACGGCCCAGAAAGATGTCCTGATCGTCACCGTGGGCCCGATGGCGGCCATGGGCCTGGATGTGGCGGAGCGGCTGGCGGCCCAGGGCATCGGCGCCACGGTTGTCGACCCGCGCTGGGTCGTGCCGGTGCCCCGGAGCATCATCTCCCTGGCCGCGGAGCACCGGATCGTGGTCAGCATCGAGGACGGCATCCGGGTCGGCGGCATCGGCACGCGCATCCGTCAGGACCTGCGCGAGGCGGGCGTGGACACGGCCGTGACCGAGCTCGGCCTGCCGGACGAGTTCCTCGACCACGGCACGCGCGCCGAGATTCTCGAACGGGTGGGACTCACCCCCCAGCACATCGCCCGCGACGTCGTCGCAATGGTCCTGGGCAGCAAGATCCCGCATGCCCGGGCTCTGCCGTCAGATCGTACCGACAGCGGCAGCATCCCCGCGAACCGGGCCGGCCAGGACTGACCCCGGCTGCCCCCGGTCCTGACTGACCCCGGAGCGCGAAAAACCCCGCCGAACCGTGAGTTCGGCGGGGTTTTCCGGCCTGAAAAGCGGTAAAGCTCACGGCTCGGTGAACCGCGACTGCCGGGTTACTCGCGGACGGCGGACTGCACCGGGGCTGCCCCGACGCCGCGAATCAGCGGCGTGTGGAAGGTGCCGCCGAAGACCCGCTCGCTCGCACCGACACGGTCGAGATACGGGGTCACCCCGCCCATCTGGAACGGCCAGTTGGCGCCGAGGATCATGCACAGGTCGATGTCCTCGGCCGCGTGCACGACGCCGTCGTCCAGCATCCGCTTGATCTCGTCCGCGAGGCCGTCCTCGACCCGGCGCAGGATCTGCTCGCCGGTCATAGGGGCGGTTCCGCCCGCGACGATCTTGATCGCGCCCTTGTCGAAGCCCTTGGCCTTGCCCTTGGCGTCCCGCTCGATGACGGTGCCGTGCTCGGCCAGCCGGTGCAGGTTCTCGCTCTCGAAGAACCGGTCGGGGAAGGCGGCGTGGTGGGTGTCCAGCACGTGGGCGCCGACCTTGAGGCCAACGAGTTCGAGCAGCTCGAACGGGGTCATCGGCATCCCGAACTTGGCCAGGGACCCGTCGACGACCTCGAACGAGGTGCCGGTGTCGACGGCGTGCATGGCCTCGCCGAGCAGCTTAGCCAGCAGCCGGTTGACCACGAACCCGGGGGTGTCCCGGGTGATGACCGCGTTCTTGCGGAGCTTGGCCGCGACGACCATCGCCGTCGACAGGGTGACGTCGTTGGTCTCGGGTGTGTTCACTACCTCGATCAGCGGCATGACGGCCACCGGGTTGAAGAAGTGGAAGCCGACCAGGCGTTCCGGGTGGGCCAGCTTCGCACCGATCTGTTCGACCGAGAGCGACGAGGTGTTGGTGGCCAGGATCGCGTCGGGGGAGATGTGCTTCTCGATCTCCGCGAAGACGTCCTGCTTCACGCCGAGCTCCTCGAACACGGCCTCGATCACCCAGTCGGCGTCGGCGAACTGAGCCTTGTCCGTGGTGCCGGTGACCAGGGCGCGGAGCCGGTTCGCCTCGTCGGAGGAGATGCGCTTCTTGGTCTCGAGGGCGAGGATCTCGCCGTGGATGTAGGCCACACCCTTGTCGACCCTGGCCTGGTCGAGGTCGGTGATGACTACAGGCACCCGCAGCCGACGCACGAAGAGCAAGGCGAACTGGCTGGCCATCAGCCCGGCGCCGATGACGCCCACCTTCTTGATCGGGCGGGCGAGGGCCTTGTCCGGAGCTCCGGCCGGCCGCTTGGCCCGCTTCTGCACCAGGTTGAAGGCGTAGATGCTGGCCTGCAGCTGGTCGCCGGCGATGAGCTCGGCGAGGGAATCGTCCTCGCGTTCGAATCCCTCCTGGCGGGTGCCGCTCTTGGCGGCCTTGACGAGATCGAGGGCGATGTAGGGCGACCGTGCGACGGTGCCGATGCGGCTCTCGAGCATCTTGCGCGCGATGCCGACGGCGACGTCCCATTTCACGAGCCGCTCGACCTTGCCGGGCAGGTTGGGCCGGGCGACCTTGATGGTGCCGGAGATGACCCCGTCGGCCCATTTGATGGACTGTTCGAGGAACATGGCCGAGTCGAACTGCACGTCGGCGATGCCGAGCTCGAGGGCATCCGCGGCCTTGAGCACGCGGTGCTTGAGCGGATTTTCGATGATCACCTTGAGCGCGTTCTCGATGCCGATCAGGTTGGGCAGCAGGTACGAGCCGCCCCAACCCGGGATCAGCCCGAGTGAGACCTCGGGCAGCCCGATCGCCGGAGCGGTGGCGTCGACGGTGCGGAAGTCGGCGTTCAGGGCGATTTCGAGCCCGCCTCCCAGGGCCATCCCGTTGATGAACACGAAGGAGGGAACGCCCAGTTCGGCCTGCTTGCCCAGCGCGTAATGGCCCAGCTGGGCCAGCAGCTTGCCCGTCGCGAGCGACGGGATCTCGCTGACCTTGCTCAGGTCGGCGCCGGCGGCGAGGTAGAACGGCTTGCCGGTGACGGCCACACCGTGGATGTCGCCGAGGGCGGCACGCTCCCGGAGCAGGTCCATCGTCATGCCGAACTCGAGCAGGGTGACCGGGCCGAGGGTGTTCGGACGGGTGTGGTCCCTGCCGTTGTCGAGCGTGACGAGCGCCAGGGTCCTGCCCCCGGACAGTGGGACATCCCGCACGTAGGAGTGGGTGACGACCTCATCGGCCGACAGCGCGACCAGCGGGGTGAAATCGAGTTCTGAATAGTTGCTCATCGCTTGCTTGCCTTCCGGTTGAAGTTCGGGTTCTCCCAAATCACGGTGCCGCCCTGGCCGAGGCCGATGCACATGGCCGTCAGACCGTAGCGGACCTCCGGGTGCTCGCTGAACTGGCGTGCGAGCTGGTTCATCAGGCGCACGCCGGAGGAGGCGAGCGGGTGTCCGATGGCGATCGCGCCGCCGTACTCGTTCACCCGCGGGTCCTGGTCGTCGATGCCGAAGTGGTCGAGGAACGAGATGACCTGAACGGCGAAGGCCTCGTTGAGCTCGAACAGGCCGATGTCGGTGATGCTCAGGCCTGCCTTGCGCAGCGCCTTCTCGGTGGAGGGGACGGGGCCGAGGCCCATGACTTCCGGTTCGACGCCGGCGAAGGCGAAGCTGACCATTTTCATCTTGACGGTCAGGCCGAGGTCCTTGGCGGCCTTGCCGCTGGCGAGCAGGCAGGCGCTGGCGCCGTCGTTGAGCCCGGATGCGTTGCCGGCCGTGACCCGTCCGTGGGGGCGGAACGGGGTCTTGAGGGACGCGAGGCCCTCCAGCGTAGTCTCGGGGCGGGGAGCCTCGTCCTGGGTCGCGAGACCCCACCCGGCGTCGCTCCGGATCGCCACCGACACCAGGTCGGGCTGGATCTTGTCGGCGGCGTAGGCTGCGGCGACCTTCTGCTGGCTGCGCAGGGCGAACCGGTCGGACCGCTCCTTGGTGTACGACGGGAACCGGTCATGGAGCCGCTCGGCCGTGGCGCCCATGTTGAGGGCGTCTTCGCTGACGAGCCGCTCGAGCAGGAAGCGCGGATTCGGGTCTGCTCCGGAACCCATCGGGTGGCGACCCATGTGCTCGACGCCGCCGGCGATGGCCAGGTCGTAGGCGCCGAAGCCGATTCCCGCGCCAAGGGTGGTGACGGCGGTCATGGCGCCCGCGCACATCCGGTCGATGGCGAACCCGGGTACCGACTTCGGCAGTCCGGAGAGAAGTGCCGCCGTGCGGCCGAGGGTGAGTCCCTGGTCGCCGGTCTGGGTGGTGGCGGCGATCGCCACCTCGTCGATCCGTTCCCCGGGGACCGACGGGTTGCGTTCAAGCAGCCCGATCATGGCCTTGACCACGAGATCATCCGCCCGGGTGTTCCAGTACATGCCCTTTTCGCCGGCGCGTCCGAACGGGGTGCGAACCCCGTCCACAAACACGACTTCTGCTCTATCGGCCACTTTGCCTCCATCAATCGATCAGGTGTCGGTCGATCCTAAGGGGGAGCAGAAGGGGGGTCGAATCCTTGGACGGTTTCTACGAATCCGTTTCCGGGGGGACCTCGATCGTTTGGTGGACTTCGACAAAGGCATCGGCGATCCGTTGTGCAGTCACGTCAATCTGCCAGGCGCGGGCGCCCAGCCTCCCGAGCGCCTCACCGATGGATTCGGGGTCGATGGTCTCGGGCGGCGTCCAGGCCACCCGGCGCACGTAGTCGGGCGTGATCAGGTTTTCGAGGGGGATCGCCAGCTGTTCCGAGACCTCGGTCAGGGCAGTGCGGGCGGCCTTGTAGCGCAGGTCGGCCTCCGGATTGCGATCGGCCCAGGCGCGCGGCGGCGGGAGCAGGTCCGCGTTGCCGCGCAGGGAGGGCAGGTCGGTCGAGGCCACCCCCTCGAGGATGGCGCCCCACCAGCGATCGAGTTCGCTTCGGCTGGCACGACCGCTGAACTCCCGGAGGTCGGCGAGGGCCTGTTTGGACGCGGGCATCGCGCGTGCGGCGGCGGTCAGGGATGCGTCCGGTACGAGCCGGCCGGGGGAGATGTCGAGCTCCTGGGCCAGACGGTCGCGGGCGAGCCAGAGCTCGCGGGCCACAGCAAGGCCTCGCTGGCCGCGGATCGAGTGCACGCCGGAGAGCCGCCGCCAGGGTTCGGGGCTGACGGCTTTGACCTCGCGGGCGAGCACGGCGGCGAATTCCTGGGCGGCGATGTCGGTTTTCAGGTCCGTTTCGAGCATCTCGGTCATGCGGTCACGCAGATCGGGGAGCAACTCGACGTCGAGCGCGCCGTACACCAACCAGGCTTCCGGCAGCGGCCGGGTCGACCAGTTGGCGGCGGAATGTTCCTTGGCCAGGTGGATGCCGAGCAGCTCTTCAACGACTGTGCCGAGACCGACCCTCGGAATGCCCAATAGGCGCGCGGCCAGCTCGGTGTCGAAGATGCGCTTCGGGTCGAGGCCGACCTCGCGCAGGCAGGCGAGGTCCTGGCTCGCGGCGTGGAAAATCCATTCCTCGCCGCCGAGGGCCTCGTTGAGTTCGCGGAAGTCGCCGATCGCGGGCGGGTCGAACAGGAAGGTGCCGGCACCCCTGCGGAAGATCTGGATCAGGTAGGCACGCTGGGAGTACGTGAACCCGGAGGCGCGCTCGGCATCGATGCCGATCGGTCCGGTGCCGCCGCGAATGGCTGCGGTCGCCGTCAAGTAGGCATCCCGCGTGTCGATCACTGTGTGATCAGCCACGACCGGTTCGGCGTGTGGACAACATGCTGACTCCTTCGCCAGTGGGGGGAAGGCCTGCGAGCATGCAGAGCAGCTCGCCCCATCCTTCGACGTGGGCGGCGAGATTGTGGTCCAGCGGCGTCCACGAGGCGCGCAGTTCGATCTGCGCACCATCGCCCTGCCTGGCAAGTTCGCCGAAGCCTGACGAAATAATCTTAGTCGCCGTGCCTGATGCCGCGGAATACCGAGCTCCGTGGGCGGCCAGTGCATCGACTAGCCACGCCCAGGCGACCTCGGCCAGGAACGGGTCCAGGCCGATGTCCGTCTCCAGGGGAGCCTGCGCAAAACAGACCACACGGAAGGGTCCGCCCCAGGCCTCGGGTTCCTCCGGGTCGTACAGCAGGATGAAGCGACCGGTGCCCAGGTCCGAGTTGCCGCCGTGGCGGGCCGGCGTGACGTCGGCCGAGAATGCCACCGCGTGTGGGGCCAGGCTTCCCGGGGCCGTGATCTCGTTCACCACGAGTTCCGCCCGGATGCGTGCGCGACGAATCGACGTCAGGGCAGCGGCAAACTCCGGGGGGAGCGTTTCCTGTGTTTCGGGCACGTGTGCAGACTAGAGTTTTTTCCGGGCGGTGTCTGCGAGGCACGCCGGGCAGGGGCAAGAGCTATGCGAGCAGCACACGGGCGGGCCGAAAGTGCGGTGAAGGTCATCGCGACCGCCGGGTTGATCGTCGCGGGCGTCGGCGTCGCAGCCGGCGTTGGAATCAGCGCCCTGATGGCCGTGATGGCCCGCCGGATCGTCACGCCGTCGACGAAGAGCGACGAGGATGTGCGCGTGTACGCCGTCGACCTCGCGGCCGGGACCATCGCGTTGCAGTCGACTCCGGACTCCGTTCTTCGCGGGGACTACAGCTTCTGGTTCTCGGCCAGCAGCGGCCACGCCCACGTGGGGGAGATCCTGCGGCAGACGTCCGATCGGGTGACCCGGCGCATCCTGCGCGTCGACTACGGTGATCTCGCGGCGGCCGTGCGAGGCCGGCTGGCCGGGTACTCCTTCCTCGGCCCGTGGGACCTCGGCGTCGAGTTCGAAGACGTGAGCGTTCCCACCGGCGCGGGTGAGGCGCCGGCCTGGCTGGTGGTTCCGCCCGAGCCGGACGGTCGCTGGGTGATCCAGGTGCACGGTCGTGGCGTTCAGCGCCAGGAGACGCTTCGCGCGGTGCCGGTGTTCCGATCCCTCGGCTACACCTCTCTTCTGGTCTCGTACCGCAATGACGGGGAGGCGCCCGGCAGCGCGGACGGCCGGTACTCCCTGGGCGACACGGAATGGCTCGACATCGAGGCGGCGATCGCGTTCGCCGCGGGCCGGGGCGCCACCGAGATCGTGCTGATGGGCTGGTCGATGGGAGGCGCCATCGTGTTGCAGGCCGCGACTCGATCGATGCTGCGCCACCTGGTGGTGGGCATCGTGCTCGATTCGCCCGTCATCGACTGGGCCGACGTCGCCCGGTTTCAGGGCGGCACCCTCGGGCTGCCCGCCGTTGTCGCCAGCGGGGCCCTGGAGGTTCTCGGCCGGCGTTGGGGCGGCCTGGTCACGGGCCAGGCCGGCCCGATCGACTTCGCCCGGCTGGACTTCGTGACCCGCGCAGCCGAGCTGGACCTGCCGGTGCTGCTGATGCACAGCGATGACGACGGATACGTGCCGGCGACCGGTTCCCGGGCCCTGGCGGAGCGGCGCCCCGACATCGTGACGTTCTTGCCCTTCGCCGTCGCCCGGCACACGAAATTGTGGAATTACGACCGCGAGGGGTGGAATCAGGCGATCACGAACTGGTTGGGCGAGATCTCTCCCACCGGGCGTACGTCGCACCCTGATCGTCCAGCAGGAGCTGCCGAAGGCTGAAACGGCTCGTAACGGCCTGATCCGACTCGAGCAGCGCGCGGCTGCCGAGCACGATCTGGGGGCTGGTGGACAGGCAGAGTTCGTCGACGAGGTCTGCGGCGAACAGACGCCCAGCCAGGACGGGCCCTCCCTCGCACACGATCCGGGTGAGGCCTCGGGAGTGCAGGGCGTCAACGATGGCGGCCGGGCGAAGGAGCCCGTCCACGTCGTCGACCACAACGATGGTGGCGCGGTTCGTCCCGTCGACGGCCTCCACCCGGCCGACCGCGGAGCGGGGGCAGAGGATGTACACCGGCCGGTCCGACGTGGTGGCTGAGGCGTGGAGTCGGTGCCCGCCGAGGTTTCCGGTGGACGTGACGACGGCGAGGGCAGCCCGGGCCGGCACGACGTAGCCTTCCGCCCGCACGCTGCCCGCGCCGACCAGGACGACGTCGGACAATTCCCGGATCACGCCGAGGATGCGGCGATCCTGCTTGCTCGAGAGGGACTCCGAGGTCCCGTCCGCGCCGGCGACGCTGCCGTTCAAACTGCCGATCATATTGACTCGGAGGTAGGCATCCGTTTCAGGCGCGTAGCGTGCCAGCAGCCAGTCGCGGCCCGCGGGGTCGAGCCCGTCGACCGCGCGGGCGATGTCCTCGGCCGCGCGGGGCTCCGGGAAGACCCGGGTCAGGGTCACGCAGGGTCCTCACGCAGTCGCCGCTTGGTGCGGGCGAGCATGGCGGTCATGCCGCGGATCCGCAGGGGCGATACGGCCTTCGTCAGGCCGATCGAACTCGGGTAGTCGTCTGGAACCAAGAGCACTTCCGCCCGGCTCAGACCCGACAGCCCCTGGGCCAGGATCGACGCGAAGCCTCGGGTCGTCGGGGACTCCCGGGGTGCCGTGGCGTACAGGTGCACCGCGTCATCCTCCACCTCGACGAACATGAACACGGGGGACTGGCACTCCACGACGCGTTCGAGCAGGTCGGGGTGTTCCTCATACCGTTTGGGCAGCGCCGGCAGCGCATCGGCGAATTCGAGCAGCAGCAGCAGGCGGTCCTGCTCCTCGAGTGCGAGGAAGTCGTCGCGGATCTCGGCCAGTTTCTCAGGCAGTTCGGTGGAAGTCATCGAAGACAAGTCTGCCATGCGCCCGATTCAGCGGGGCCGGGCGGGGAGGTACACGAGGGTGCGGGGTTCGGCGACTTCCGTGCCGTCGAGGTAGGTCTCCCAGGGCGGACCCGTCGCTTCCGTCACAGTCTGGGAGCCGGCTTCCCCGAACGAATTCGACGGAGATTTTGCCCGTATCGGCCCGGAAGCTCCGTAAATCACTGTTTTAGGACAAGATCTCCGTCGAATTGGTTCTACGCCGGATAGTCCGCTCCGCTGTGGAACGGCGGCCCCACCTGGGCGCGGCGGGTCCGACTGTGCGTGGACCGCGCAATCGCCCGTCGGCTCCGGCGGGTTCAGCTCCTAGCGCGGGGCGGGGGCCGCGCCCGGCTCGGCGCCCACGGCGATCGGCACGTGCACGGCATTGCCCCACTCGGTCCAGGATCCGTCGTAGTTGCGCACGCCCTCGAATCCGAGCAGGTGCGTCAGGACGAACCAGGTGTGGCTGGACCGCTCCCCGATCCGGCAGTACGCGATGATGTGGTCGCCGTCGGTGAGGCCGGCCTCGCTGCGGTAGATCTCGTCCAGTTCGCTCCGAGCCCGGAATGTGGCGTCCGGGGCCGCGGCGCGGGCCCAGGGCACGGATGCCGCCGACGGGATGTGGCCGCCGCGGAGGGCGCCTTCCTCGGCGTAGTCGGGCATGTGGGTGCGTTCGCCGGTGTACTCCTCGGGGGAGCGCACGTCGATCAGGGGGTTGCCGAAGTGCGCGAGGACGTCGTCACGGAAGGCGCGGATGGGCGCGTCGTTGCGCTCCACCAACGGGTACTCCGCGGGAGTGATGACCGGACGGTCGCGGGTCAGTCCGCGTTCCTCCGCGATCCATTTCTCACGTCCGCCGTCGAGGAGGCGCACGTCCTCGTGTCCGAAGAGGGTGAACACCCACAGGGCGTAGGCCGCCCACCAGTTGCTCTTGTCGCCGTAGATGACCACGGTCGTATCGCGGGAGATTCCCTTGCCGCCGAGAATCGCGGCGAAGGCCTCGCTGCCCACGAAATCACGCTCAACGGAGTCGTTGAGGTCGGTGTGCCAGTCGATCTTGACGGCGCCCGGGATGTGTCCGGTTTCGTAGAGCAGCACGTCTTCGTCGGACTCCACGACGACCAGGCCGGGACTGCCGAGGTGGGTCTGCAGCCACTCCGTGCTCACCAGCCGCTCGGGGTGGGCGTAGGCAGCGAACTTCGGTGCCGGATCGAGATCAACGGGCATGGGGAAACCTCCTGGCGAGCGTCCGAAGACACCGGAATGGATTGAGCGCGGTTTAGGCTGGTCAGCGGCCCGCGTTCGAA
Source organism: Cryobacterium sp. TMT4-10 (assembly GCF_004403275.1). Taxonomy (NCBI): domain Bacteria; kingdom Bacillati; phylum Actinomycetota; class Actinomycetes; order Micrococcales; family Microbacteriaceae; genus Cryobacterium; species Cryobacterium sp. TMT4-10. Next base: position 101,837 of record NZ_SOGU01000090.1, on the reverse strand, counting down.
TCTACGCGGTATGGGTTGTGATCGCATTCGCGCCGCAGTACTTCGACGCCGACGCTCCGACCGTGACGAATCCGACCAGAAAACGGGTATTCCAGCATGGCTCCACACGCCCTCCGTCAGGTGCACCGTTTGGCTGACCGCTCTCCGAGCATCACCGGGTCGGAGATCGTGGCGGAGCTCGTGCCGCCGCCCCAGTTCGAGCACGCCTCCTTCGAGTCGTACCGTCCGGACCTGAATTTCCCGTCGCAGCTCGAGGCGGTCGAACGCCTGAACACGTTCGCGGGGGCCTGGCTGCCCCAGCGGCCCAGCGGGTTCTTCTCCCGCACCCGCAAGGCCAAGCCCGAACTCCCGGGGATCTACCTGGACGGCGGGTTCGGTGTGGGCAAGACCCACCTCCTCGCCGCGCTCTGGCACGCTGCACCCGGCCCCAAATACTTCGGCACCTTCATCGAGTACACCGCGCTGGTCGGGGCCCTCGGCTACGCGGCGACCGTCAAGCAGCTGTCCGGCGCCAGACTGATCTGCATCGACGAGTTCGAACTCGACGACCCGGGCGACACGATGCTGATGACCCGGCTGCTGGGCGAGCTCGTCGCCTCGGGCACCCGGGTCGCGGCCACCTCCAACACGCCGCCGAACTCCCTCGGCGAGGGCCGATTCGCGGCGATCGATTTCCTGCGCGAGATCCAGGCGATGTCCGCCAATTTCGAAATCGTGCGCATCGACGGGCTGGACTATCGCCGCCGTGACATCGAGGGCCATGCCATCGCCGTGAGCCGGGACGAGCTGGACCAGATGGTGCCGGCGCTGGTCGAACGCGGCTCCGCGGTGACCCTGGACGATTTCGGCGCGTTGATCCGTCATCTCAGCACGGTGCATCCGTCGAAGTACATCAAGATGATCCACGGAATCGACGTCATTGCCCTGTCCGACGTCTACCTGCTGACCGATCAGACGGATGCGCTGCGCCTGGTGGCCTTCATCGACCGCGTTTACGACGCGGAGATTCCGATCATCGCCAACGGACAGCCCCTGAACGAGGTCTTCGACCAGGAAATGCTCTCCGGCGGCTATCGCAAGAAGTACCAGCGGTCCCAGTCGCGCCTGGTGGCGCTGACCACGGGAGAGCTTCCGCCGCACGACTGACCCGGGCCGGCCCGGTGGCCGTCTGGCGGGAAACGCGATGTTAACACCGTCGCACGGCGCGTAACGCGGCCGAAACATACCGGCGCACTTCCCGAAACCTGACAACTCCAAACTGACTCTGTACCCGCCGAGACACGATCAATGCTCACCCTGTGCACGTCGACGGCAATCACTGTTAGTTAGAGAGAGGTAACCATATCCATGGTTGAACTGTCAGTCCTGATGAACGCCACAACAGACGAAATAAGCCTGAACGTCAACTCCCTGTGGCTTCTCGTCGCGTCAGCCCTCGTGCTCCTGATGACTCCCGGTGTTGCCTTCTTCTACGGCGGCATGGTCAAGGCCAAGAGCGTCATCAGCATGATGATGATGAGCTTCGGCGCCATGGGCGTCGTCGGCGTGCTGTGGGTCGTCTTCGGTTACGGGCTCGCCTTCGGGCCTCCGCTCATCCCCGGCTTCCTCGGCGACCCGACCAGCTTCCTCGGCCTGACCGGCCTGCTCGGCGCCGGCGAAGACGGAACGCTGAACCCCGACCTGAACGGGCTGGCGTTCGCCGGCTTCCAGGCCACCTTCGCCATCATCACTGTGGCCCTGATCTCCGGAGCGATCGCCGACCGTGCGAAATTCGGCGCCTGGCTCATCTTCGCCGCCGTCTGGTCGACGCTGGTCTACTTCCCCGTCGCATACTGGGTCTTCAACCTCGCCGACGGCTGGGCTCCGGCCGCCCTCGGAGTCAACGACTTCGCCGGTGGAACCGCCGTGCACATCAACGCCGGTGCAGCCGGCCTCGCTCTGGCCCTGGTGCTCGGAAAGCGCGTCGGCTTCAAGAAGGGCATCTCCAAGCCCCACAACGTTCCGCTGACCCTTCTCGGTGCGTCGCTGCTGTGGTTCGGCTGGTTCGGCTTCAACGCCGGCTCGGAAGCTGCCGTCGACGGTGTTGCCGCCCTCGCCTGGGTCAACACGCTCGTCGCACCCGCCGCCGGCATCCTCGGCTGGCTGATCGTCGAGAAGATCAAGGACGGCAAGCCCACCTCGATCGGTGCGGCATCCGGTGCTGTTGCGGGACTCGTCGCCGTCACCCCGGCCTGTAACATCCTCACCCCAGGCTGGGCGATTGTCCTCGGCGTTCTCGTCGGCGCGGTGTGTGCGGTCGCCATCGACCTCAAGTTCAAGTGGGGCTTCGACGACTCCCTCGACGTGGTGGGCATCCACCTCATCGGCGGCATGATCGGCACCCTGTTCATCGGCATCGTCGGCTCGGGCATCGGCCTGCTCGACACGGGCAGCTTCGCCCAGCTCGGCGTGCAGGCGCTGGCCGCCTTCAGCATCGCGATCTTCTCCTTCGTGATGGCCTACGCCATCGGCTGGGTGATCCAGAAGACGATCGGCTTCCGCATCAACAACGAAGACGAGGTTGCCGGAGTCGACACGATCGTGCACGGCGAAGAGGGCTACGCGCTCGACACCGTGTAGCGGCAGCTCCACTCACCGCACCTGTCGTTCCACGGGCGGCGGCGCATCCGGTTCCTTCGGCTGCGCCGTCGCCCTTCTACACTCCTTGACTGGCTGGCAGAACTGAGCCATGCTCACGATGCTCGCACTGACCCGAACGGTGCGAGCGCTCCGCTCCGGTCCCGTTCAGTCGAGACCGGGGCGGGCCCTCTTTTTTCCCCGGCCCCCAGTTCCATTTTTGATCCGGATGCCGCCGGTGCCGATAGCGTGGACTCACGCACGTCACCGCCGCACCGCCCAGCTCATTCCCGTGCCCGCGCCCACCGGCGCCGGCACGAACGGAAGGATTCCATGTTCGAGTTCCTGCTCAGTCCCATCCCCGGCTTCATCGCCCTGGCGGTCGTCGTTTTCCTGATCGGACTGATCTACGCCAAGACCGTCTACAAGAACGCCGGGCCGGACGAGGCCCTCGTGATCACCGGCAAGAAATCCAAGAAGACCATTGTCGACGGCCAGGCCCTGGAGGAATCCGGTCAACGGGTCGTCCATGGCCAGGGCGTGTTCATCACCCCGTTCTTCCAAAAGGCGTTCAAGATCAGCCTGCGCAGCCGTGCGATCGAGATCACGGCCGTCGCCCAGGACCAGAACGGCGTCACCCTCACCGTCGAGGCCGTCGCGATCGTGAAGGTCGGCGACGACCCGGCAGCGATCCGGGCCGCCGCGCAGCGCTTCCTCGGTCAGGACAAGAACATCGACGGCTTCGCGCAGGAGGTGCTGTCGGGGTCGCTGCGCTCCTCGATCGGTGGCACGAACGTCATGACGATCATCCAGAAGCGGGACGAGCTCGGCTCCTCCGTGCTGGCGACCGCCCGTGAATCCCTCGCCAACCAGGGCGTCGACGTCGACTCCTTCGAGATCAAGGGCATCACCGACGAGAACGACTACATCCGTGACCTCGGCCGGGCCGAGCAGGCCAAGGTGCGGCGCCAGGCCGAAGTGGCCGAGCACCAGGCGAACCGGGAAGCTCAGGAGGCCGCGATCCTGGCCGAGCAGGCCATCGCCGAGGCGCAGAACACGCTCGCGCTGCGCAAGGCCGCCCTGCAGCTGGACACAGACAAGGCCTCCGCCGAAGCCGCCGCGGCCAAGCCGCTGGCCGAGGCCAAGGCCCAGCAGTCCATCGTGCAGCAGCAGGAGCTCACCGCTCAGCGCCGGGCCTCCCTGCGCAAAGCCGAGCTGGAATCCGAAGTGAACGCCATCGCCGATGCCGACGCCTACCGCATCCGGGTGACCGCCGTCGCGGCGGCCGAGGCCGCGGTGGCCGCCGCGAACGCCGATCGGGACAGCCGCATCGCGAATGCCGAGGCGATCCGCGCCGAGGGTCAGGCCAACGCCGACGCCATCCTTGCCCGCGGTACGGCGGAGGCGACCGCCACCCGCCTGTCCGCCGAGGCTGTGGCTGAGCAGAGCGAGGCGCTCATCCAGTTGCGCATGGTGGAGATGCTGCCCGAGATCGCCCGTGAGCTGGCCGCCCCGATGTCGAACATCGACAACCTCACCGTCATTTCCACGGATGGCGCCAGCCAGCTGACCAAGAACGTCGCCTCCGGTTTCACCGAGGTCGACGGGGTGCTGAAGTCGACGATGGGCGTCGGTATCCGGGAGCTTCTCGGCAACCTGGTCGGCGGTGTCGCGGCCGGAGCAGCCGCGGTGAAGGTGTCCACGCCGGTGCCTGCCCTCACGACCGCCCAGCAGGCCGACGTCGACCACGCCCTGGCTGCTCCCGCCGTCGAGGCCTAGCCGCAGAGCCCAGGGGAGACTGTTCGATGACGGATGCTGCGATGGACCCGATCTCGGCGATCGCGCCGCTCCTGGCGGGGCGGGCGGCCGCCAGTCAGCGCTGGTCGCATCTCATGTTCTTGCACTGGCGCGTGGACGCCGCCCTGGTGGCGCCCCTGCTCCCGGCCGGGCTGGTCCCGGACGAGTTCGACGGCACGAGCTGGGTCGGTCTGATCCCGTTCGTGCTCGACCGCGCCACCGTCTTCGGCAGCCCACCGATCCCGTATTTCGGCACGTTCGTCGAGGTGAACGTGCGGCTGTACGCCGTGGACGAACAGGGTCACCGAGGCGTCGTCTTCGTATCCCTCGAAGCGTCCCGCCTCGCAGCCGTGCTCGCGGCCCGCGCCCTGTTCTCGATCCCCTACATGTGGTCCCGCACGCGCCTCGAGGTGTCGTCGGGTCCGGGGAGCACCGGGCAGGGGAGTGCCGGGCCGGAGTTTCACTACACGTCCAGGCGCCATCTGACCGGGTCGGCCCACACGGACATCGTGGTGCGTCCCACCAACCGTCCGGTCGTCGGGGACCTCCTCGCCGATTTCCTGACCGCGCGCTGGGCATTGTTCACCCGCACCCGCGGTCGCACGGTGCACCTGCGCAACCACCACGAGCCCTGGGCGCTCTACGAGGCCGAACTCCTGCGGCTCGACGACACCCTGCTCGCCGTGGCGGGCTTCCCCGGGTTGGCCGAGCGCCCGCCGGATTCCGTGCTCTACGCGCCTGGGGTCACGACCTGGTTCGGGTCGGCCGGCTGAGAGTCGCCGGGTCTGAGTGCAGTGACCGCCGCCGGTGTCGGCAGTTTCAGTATTTCGACTTCTCCTCCACACTACGGGTCTGATCGGTTTATCCACGGTGTCCACGGATGCCGGGCGAGTGTCGGTGGGTGCACATAGCGTGTTCCCCATGAAGCCGTCAATCATCGAAGAGCGAGAGGCCATGGGCCGGCATTTCGACGCGATCGCGGAGGCCGAACGGGACATCGCCGTGGCCTTCGCCCGGCGGGCCGAACGGGTCGAGGAGGCGCGCCGGTTCGGGCAGGCGATCGCCCACCACAAGGCCCGGGTGCCGGGTGCCCGCTGGGATGCCCGCGAGGTGGCCGAGCGGGAGTTCTCCAGCGAGCTGGCCTGCACGATCCGGGTGCCGCAGCGCACGGCGGAGAACCTGGTCGCGGAGTGCCGGGCCCTGGCCGTGGAGCTGCCCGCGACCCGGGCTGCGCTGGCTTCGGGGGAGATCAGCTACCGGCATGCGCAGGTGGTGGTCAATCAGGCGTGGTCGGTGCCGGAGGAAGGGCGCGCGAAATTCGAAGCCGCGGTGCTGAAGTCCGCGGGCACGCTCACCGCGTCGAAGCTGAAGTACAACGCGCGGATTCTGCGGGAGCGGTGGCACCCCGAGACGATCAGGGCCCGGCATCAGAAGTCGGTGAAGGACCGGGCGGTGTTCTTCGAGCCCGAGCCGGACGGCATGGCCTCGCTCACCTTCTACGCGAGTGCGGAGAAGGCGCAGGCCGCCCACGAACGGATCACGCTGATGGCCCTGAGCCTGCAATGCGCCGAGGAAGACCGCACGCTGACCCAGTTGAAGGCGGATGTGTTCGAGGATCTGATCCTGGATGGGGTCACGCCGTCGGGCCTGGGAAAGGGGATCCGGGGTTCGGTGAACATCACGGTCCCGGTGTTCAGCCTCATGGGCCTCAACGACGAACCCGCCCACATGGAGGGTTACGGCCCGATCGACGCGGACACGGCCCGCCGGATCGCTGCCGGCGCGCCGAGCTTCACGCGGCTTCTGGTGCATCCGGAGACCGGGGTGGTGCTCTCAGTGGGCCGGGACAGGTACAAGGTGCCGAAAGACCTCAAGAAGTACTTGCGGGTGCGGGACGAGACGTGCCGGTTTCCCGGCTGCAACCGGTCGGCGGCGCATTCCGACATCGATCATTCGCTCGATTGGCAGTTCAACGGTTTGACCGCGGAGGACAACCTCGCGCACCTGTGTCCGCCGTGCCACGCGCTCAAAAGCGAAACCGGGTGGACCGTGAAACACCTCGAAGATGGTGTCCTCCAGTGGAGGTCACCGAGTGGGCGGGCGTTCATGAGTGAGCCGGCCACGGTCATCCGTGCGGTGGAACCCGAACCTCCGCCGGGGGAGTCCGCGAAGACATCTGTGCCTCAACCCTCGCCGTTCTGACAGTCGCCTTGAGAATCGTTCGAGACCCGGTGCCCGGTTCGCTGGCGTGGCGGCCGGATCAGGCGAGCAGACCGAGGAAGCGTCCGGCGAACCCAGCGCACGCGACCGTCGCGACGAGGAACACGGCCACCCAGATGACACCGGGGATGTGCGTCAGACGCGCCAGCTGGTCGGCGTCGGAGGCGCTGCCGCGGCTCCGTGACCGGGAGCGGTGCAACTCCGCCACGGTGCGCACCGCGCCCAGCAGCAGGAACGCCGTGATCAGCAGGGCGAAGACGCCCTGCACCGGGGGAGAGGCGAACCAGGTGATGCCGAAGATGACGGCCGCCGTGACCAGGACCGACCAGAGCCCGAACCAGTTGCGGATCTGTACCAGCAGCAGTGCCAGGGCAACCAGCAGCAGCCAGAGCAGGCCGATGTCGTAGCCGAGGCTGAGCATCCGTGCAGCGCCGAGCCCCAGGAGAGCGGGCGCCGGATACCCGGCCAGGAGAGTCAGCACCATTCCGGGCCCGCGGGGGCGTCCGCTGCTGACCGTCAGCCCCGAGGTATCCGAGTGCAAACGGATGCCGCCCAGCCGACGCCCGCTCAGCGTCGCCACGACGGCGTGCCCGCCCTCGTGCGCGATCGTGATGACATGGCGCCCGATGCGCCACAGACCCGGCACCAGCACGAGCAGGGCGGCGGCCGCGATGGTCAGCCAGGCCGTGGCCGCCGGCAGCGGTTCGTTGCGTGCGGAGAGTTGCCCCCAGAGTGCGACCAGCCCGTCCATGGTTGTCAGCCTAGGTCACGAAGCGAACCCCCTAAACTTCTCCGTGGGGGGTCATCAAGCAGGCTGATGAGGCTAGTCCCCATATCTCTGGAGACGCCCATGCTCGCGAACCTCATCATCGCCGTCGCAGCCAACCCCGGCCCCTTCGTCGAACCCAACCAGACTGCCGGCGAGTCCGCCCCGGTGCACGCTGCTCTGATCGCGTTGATTCCTCTCACTGGCCTGCTGGTCATCGCGGTCCTGCTCTGGTACCTCGTGCATAGCAGCTACGTCAAATTCCAACGGGCCACACTCATCGCCATTGGCGTGCTCGCCGTCCTCATCGCCGCCAACATCGTGGGCCTCTCCGTCGCCTACAACGCTGAGGTCCGCGGGATCGCCGCAGCGACCGCGCAGGCTGAAGCCGACTACAGGGAATCGGTGATCACGTTTCTCTCAGAGGACTACGGGATCACCGTCGGCGGCAAGGCGGCCGGGGAGCTCATCGCCGGACACAGCGTCACGGTGCTTCACGAGGGCGTGGACACACTGGTTGAAGTCGACGTGGACGGCAGCGACAAAATGGTGGTGTACCTGCCCGATAGACGGACGCTGGCACCGGTCCAGTAGGCCGCGGCAGGGTGGAAACAAAAAAACCCCGGAGAACCGGGGTTTTTTGTTGTGGGCGATACCGGACTCGAACCGATGACCTCTTCCGTGTGAAGGAAGCGCGCTACCAACTGCGCCAATCGCCCATTGTGGTAAAAACTGTGAAAGAACTGCAACCACGAGTCTTGATACTAGCCCAGAGCGGGGACGCGGCGCACATCGAGAGGGCCGCAACACGCCGGGGCGGCTCGGTTTGAAAATGCACGGGAGTATCGGCTAGAGTCTTCAAGCGCGCAGAAATGCGCGCAGTTGCGGATGTGGCGCAGTGGTAGCGCATCACCTTGCCAAGGTGAGGGTCGCGAGTTCGAATCTCGTCATCCGCTCGAATTGGATCGGTCGCAAGTCCGGTTCTTTTTGATATGTACCCTATGTGGTGGGTTGGCCGAGAGGCGAGGCAACGGCCTGCAAAGCCGTGTACACGGGTTCGAATCCCGTATCCACCTCCAGACTTGAGAAAATTCAAGATCTGGGCGATTGGCGCAGCGGTAGCGCGCTTCCCTGACACGGAAGAGGTCACTGGTTCGATCCCAGTATCGCCCACAGATGAACCCCCGGCTCGCCGGGGGTTTTTTCTTTGCCCCTGGACGTCCTGGGGAACACCGGTCGCGCCCGCGTCGATCCTGATCGACGGGCGACCGGCACGAGTTCGCAAGCCGACCGGCAACAGGAAAAGGCCTGGTTAACCTTTGTTTTTTCTGCCTCACCGGGCAGAATCACCGGGGAGGGTGCGGCGGGCGCGGCCGGAATCGGCTAGAGTCTTTCAAGTCAGCGGAAACGCAGACACAGTGCGGATGTGGCGCAGTGGTAGCGCATCACCTTGCCAAGGTGAGGGTCGCGAGTTCGAATCTCGTCATCCGCTCGAATTGAATCGGTCGAAAGGCCGTTTCTTTTTGGTATGGACCCTATGTGGTGGGTTGGCCGAGAGGCGAGGCAACGGCCTGCAAAGCCGTGTACACGGGTTCGAATCCCGTATCCACCTCCAGACTTGGAGAAAATTCAAGATCTGGGCGATTGGCGCAGCGGTAGCGCGCTTCCCTGACACGGAAGAGGTCACTGGTTCGATCCCAGTATCGCCCACAGATAAACCCCCGGCCCGCCGGGGGTTTTTTCATCCCACGATGTTGTTTTCCGCGCGCTGCGCTGGCCCAGGGCGCGATGGTGTCATCCGGACGGGGGATACCGCTCCGGCCGGCCGTGCACCAGTCTCGACGGGGAGGATCGTTCATGGAGTGGTTGGTGCCGTTTGTGCTCCTCGCAGTTTGCGTCCTCGTCGTCACGGCGTGGCTGACGCGAGTGGCCAACTACGCTCCGGTGAGCCTGAGGCCTCCCAGTCGCCGGATCTCGGACGCGCCGGTGCGGCAACGGGTTCCCGCACTGCCCCCGCAGCAGCCGGCCCCCCTCCGCAGCTCCGTCGCCGGCGACCTTCTGTCCAGCCAGGACGGCGACCGCCTCCTCGTCGCTGACATCCGCGGCCTCCCGCCGCTCTATCTGCAGCACCGTGCCGGGGAACTCTGGCTGACCGAATCGACGACCGGCCGGCTCGTCGGTCTCGGCGACCGTAGCCTGGCGGGACTGGGAATCTGGATCATCTGGCTACGCAACATCGACTCCCGCACGATCGTGGCGAGGGAAGGGCTGCTGCACCCCGGGGCGACCGTGCGTCTCCAGCGGGACCCGGGCCCGCTCTGCGGTGCGAACGGCATCTCGGTGCATGCGGCGACCGGCCGGCGGGTGGGCTGCGTCAGCCCGCTGATCGCAGCCAGGCTCACCCGCGTACTCGATGCAGGCACCACGCTCCAGGCGGTGGCGGTCGCGTTCACCCCCAGCCCGCCGCAAGCGGGCCCGCCGAAAGCCGGCCTGGACTGATCAAGGTTCTGGCCGCGTCCCCGGACACCCTCGCCCACCTGTCCCGCCGGCTGCCCTGACCCGCGGGAGGAGGGACCGGGCCACGTGCGCCGCTAAAGTTGGAGGGGTTCGCACAATATTGAGGAGTTATACACGTGGTTGACGGCTTTGAGCTTTTCACCGACCGGTCCGTTGTCGCAATGCGCGTCAATGGCGAGCTCAAGGATCTCGCCACCACGGTGACTCCGACGGATGCCGTCGAACCGGTGACGATCGGCTCGCCCGATGGCCTCAGCATCCTGCGCCATTCGGCCGCCCACGTGCTCGCGCAGGCCGTGCAGACCGTGAATCCCGCCGCGCGCCTGGGCATCGGCCCGCCCGTGACCGACGGTTTCTACTACGACTTCGACGTGGCCGAGGCGTTCACCCCGGACGACATCAAGGCCCTCGAGAAAGCCATGGACCGCATCATCCGCCAGGGGCAGCGGTTCGTGCGCCGGGTGGTGACCGACGACCAGGCCAGGGAAGAACTCGCCGCGGAGCCGTACAAGCTCGAACTGATCGGGCTCAAGGGCGGTGCGGCCGAGAGCGCCGACAACGAGTCGGTCGAGGTCGGCGGCGCCGAACTCACCATCTACGACAACGTGGACCCCAAGACCGGGGAGACCCTCTGGAAGGACCTCTGCCGCGGCCCGCACCTGCCGAACACTCGCATGATCGGCAACGGGTATTCCCTGACCCGCCTCGCGGCCGCCTACTGGCGCGGCTCCGAGAAGAACCCGCAGCTGCAGCGCATCTACGGCACCGCCTGGCCCACCAAGGACGAACTGCGCGCCTACCAGGCCCGCCAGGAAGAGGCCGCCAAGCGCGACCACCGCAAGCTCGGCGCCGAACTCGACCTGTTCAGCTTTCCCGAGGAGATCGGCTCCGGCCTGCCCGTGTTCCACCCCCGTGGCGGCATCATCCGCCAGGAGATGGAGGACTACTCCCGCAAGCGCCACACCGAAGCCGGCTACGACTTCGTGTACACGCCGCACATCACCAAGTCGAACCTGTTCGAGACCTCGGGGCACCTGGACTGGTACGCCGACGGCATGTTCCCGCCGATGAAACTCGACGCGGAATACGACGCCGACGGTCACATGACCCGCCAGGGCGTCGACTACTACCTCAAGCCGATGAACTGCCCGTTCCACAACCTGATCTTCCGTTCCAGCGGCCGCAGCTACCGCGACCTGCCGATGCGCCTGTTCGAATTCGGCTCGGTCTACCGCTACGAGAAGTCCGGCGTCGTGCACGGGCTCACCCGCGTGCGCGGCATGACCCAGGACGACGCCCACATCTACACGACCCGCGACGGCATGAAGGAGGAGCTCACCTCCACGCTCAACTTCGTGCTGAAGCTGCTCGCCGACTACGGGCTCGAGGACTACTACCTGGAGCTCTCCACGAAAGACCCGAAGAAGTTCGTGGGCAGCGACGAGGCGTGGGCCGAAGCGACCGAGACCCTGCGTGAGGTCGCCGAAGCATCCGGTCTCGACCTCGTCGCCGACCCGGGCGGGGCGGCGTTCTACGGGCCGAAGATCTCGGTGCAGGCGCGCGACGCGATCGGCCGCACCTGGCAGATGTCCACCATCCAGCTGGACTTCAACCTGCCCGAGCGTTTCGACCTCGAGTACACCGCGCCCGACGGCTCGCGTCAGCGCCCGGTCATGATCCACCGAGCCCTGTTCGGGTCGATCGAACGCTTCTTCGCGGTGCTCACCGAGCACTACGCCGGGGCATTCCCGGTCTGGCTGTCCCCGGTGCAGGTCGTCGGCATCCCGGTGTCCGAGCAGTACGGTCCCTACCTCGACGAGATCGTGGGCCGGCTGAAAGCCGCCGGGGTGCGCGCCCAGGTCGACCACTCCGACGACCGGATGCAGAAGAAGATCCGCAACCACACCAAGGCCAAGGTGCCGTTCCAGCTGATCGTCGGCGAGGACGACCGGAACAACGAAGCGGTCAGCTTCCGCTTCCGCGACGGCACACAGGAGAACGGGGTGCCCGTGGACGACGCCATCCGCCGCATCGTCGCCTCGATCGAGACGCGCGCCCAGGTCACGACGCAGGGCCAGGCCTGAGATGAACCGTGACGCCGGGGGGTTCGAGGGAACCGAACAGTCGTCCGACTTCGCAGCCGTGCCGGATGCGTTCCAGCGGCTGTGGACTCCGCACCGCCTCGTCTACATCCAGGACGGCCAGCAGCCGCACGCCGACGACTGCCCGTTCTGCCTGGCGCCGGAGATGGACGACGAGAAGGCCCTGATCGTTGCCCGCGGTCGTTATGCCTACGTCCTGCTCAACCTGTTCCCGTACAACAGCGGTCACCTGCTGGTATGTCCGTACCGGCATATTGCGACGTATGACGAGGCGTCGCCGGAGGAGGTCGCCGAGATTGGTAGCCTGACCCAGATCGCCATGGGCGTGCTCAAGGCGGTCTCGCACTGCGACGGCTTCAACATCGGTATGAACCAGGGCCGAATCGCGGGGGCGGGCATCGCCGGCCACCTGCACCAGCACATCGTCCCGCGGTGGGCGCTCGACTCGAACTTCTTCCCGATCATCGCCGGAACTAAGGCCATTCCCCGACTTCTGGGCGATGTTCGCCGCGAAGTGGCCGAGGGCTGGCCGCAGAGCACGAACTAGCGCAGAGCACGAACTAGCGCAGAGCACGAACGAGCAACACTTTCCCGCCCGGCCCCTGCCGGGCGGAACCCATCCAGTGCAAGGAATAGAATTACAGCCATGACTGAAACCACACCCGCCGAGCAGTTTGGGTCGAGCCGCGTCAAGCGCGGACTCGCCGACATGATGAAGGGCGGCGTCATCATGGACGTCGTCAACGCCGAGCAGGCGCGCATCGCAGAGGACGCCGGCGCTGTCGCCGTCATGGCCCTCGAGCGTGTGCCGGCCGACATCCGTTCCCAGGGCGGCGTCGCCCGCATGAGCGACCCCGACCTGATCGACAGCATCATCGCCGAGGTCTCCATCCCGGTCATGGCCAAGGCGCGCATCGGCCACTTCGTCGAAGCGCAGATTCTGCAGGCCCTGAACGTCGACTACATCGACGAGTCCGAGGTGCTGAGCCCCGCCGACTACGTCAACCACATCGACAAGTGGAACTTCACGGTTCCCTTCGTCTGTGGTGCGACGAACCTGGGTGAGGCGCTGCGCCGCATCACCGAGGGCGCGGCCATGATCCGGTCCAAGGGCGAGGCCGGCACCGGCGACGTCTCCGAGGCCATGAAGCACATCCGCACCATCAAGGGCGAGATCGGCCGCCTGTCGTCGCTGAGCAAGGACGAGCTGTACGTCGCCGCCAAGGAACTGCAGGCCCCGTACGAGCTCGTCGCCGAGATCGCCGCCACCGGCAAGCTCCCCGTCGTGCTGTTCGTCGCCGGCGGCGTGGCCACCCCGGCTGACGCGGCCATGATGATGCAGATGGGCGCGGACGGCGTGTTCGTCGGCTCCGGCATCTTCAAGTCGGGCAACCCGCAGGCCCGCGCGAACGCCATCGTCAAGGCCGTCACGTTCTACGACGACGCCAGCGTCATCGCCGCCGTCTCCCGCGGTCTCGGCGAAGCCATGGTCGGCATCAACGTGTCCGATCTGGCCGCACCGCACCGCCTCTCTGAGCGCGGCTGGTAGTCACTCGTCCGTGAGCGTTGGAGTTCTCGCCCTTCAGGGTGATTTTCGGGAGCATGCCGAGGTTCTCCGGTCCCTCGGCGCCGACGTCGAACTCGTTCGCCGCCCGGAGGAACTGGCCCGCGTCAGCGGGCTGGTGATCCCGGGCGGCGAGTCCAGCGTGATGGACAAACTGGCCAGGGCGTTCGGCCTGGCCGAACCGCTGGCCGCCTTCGTCCGGAGCGGGCTGCCCGTCTACGGCACCTGCGCCGGCCTGATCATGCTCGCCGACACCGTCATCGACGGGATCGCCGGCCAGGAGAGCATCGGCGGTCTCGACATCGCCGTGCGCCGAAACGCCTTCGGTTCCCAGACTCTCTCGTTCGAGACCGACCTCGACGTGCCTGTCCTCGGCGACGCTCCCGTGCACGCCGTGTTCATCCGGGCCCCGGTCGTGGAGACCGTGGGCCCCAGGGCCCGGGCGCTGGCCACTCTCGCCGACGGCCGGTGTGTCGCCGTCGAGCAGGACAACCTGCTCGGCACGTCTTTCCACCCCGAGATCACCGGGGAGAACCGTTTTCACGAGTACTTCCTGGGCAAGGTGGCCGCGGCCGGTTTTCGCGGCTAGGGTCCGTACATGACCCGGTCGGTTGCTTTCCTGCGCGGCATCAACGTCAACGGCATCAACATCAGGATGGCGGCCCTGCAGTCCGTCTTCCGGGAACTCGGATACACCGGGATCAGCACGGTGCTTGCCAGCGGCAACGTTCTGTTCACGACGAGTGAGACGGATGCGGCGGCCACGAAGGCGCGGATCGAGCGGGCGCTCTCCGACACCTTCGGCTACCGGGCCTGGATCATCCTCGTCGACGTCGAGTGGCTCGACCGGGTCGTGCGGGCGTTCCCGTTCGACGCGGACCGCGAGGGGTGGCATCCCTACGTCGTGCTCGGGTCAGACCGGTCCGTGCTGGACGAGCTCCTCGGCGCGGCCGGCGACGCGGACCCCGACACGGAACAGATCAGGTCAGGCGCCGACGTGTTGTACTGGCAGGTTCTGCGGTCGGTGGGCGTGGGCAGCCCGTTCAGCAAGCTGAGCGGCAAGGCCCGGTACCGGGCGAGCACGACCACGCGCAACCTGCGTACGCTGCAGAAAATCCTGGACCAGCCCCCGGGCGCGTGAAGCCTGCTCCGCCGGACACCGCGGGTTAGAATGTGGGGTACCTCAGGGTGCGACGACCAGAGAGCCAAGCGAGACAACGGGAGATTCATGTCCGGACATTCCAAGTGGGCGACAACGAAGCACCAGAAGGCGGTCACCGACTCTCGTCGGGCCAAGGCGTTCGCCAAGTTGATCAAGAACATCGAAGTGGCTGCCCGCATGGGCGGCGCCGACTTGTCGGGAAACCCGACGCTGGTGGACGCGATCCAGAAGGCCAAGAAGACCTCCGTCCCGAACGACAACATCGACCGCGCCGTCAAGCGTGGTGCAGGCCTGTCCGGTGAGGTCGTCGACTACACGACCATCATGTACGAGGGCTACGCCGCGCACGGCGTCGCCATCATGATCGAGTGTCTGACCGACAACAAGAACCGGGCCGCCGCCGAGGTGCGCACGACCGTCTCCCGCAACGGCGGCAACATGGCCGATCCCGGCAGCGTGGCCTACAACTTCAACCGCAAGGGCATCGTCGTGGTGCCCAAGGGTGACAACGTCACCGAAGACGACGTGCTCGCGGCCGTGCTCGACGCCGGTGCCGAAGAGGTCGTCGACGACGGCGACAAGTTCGAGGTCTTCAGCGAGGCCCATGACCTCGTCGCCACCCGCACGGCGCTGCAGACCGCCGGAATCGACTACGACTCCGCCGACATCGCATTCGTGCCCCAGCTCAAGATCGAGGTCGACGCCGAAACCGCCCGCAAGGTCTTCAAACTGATCGACGCGCTCGAAGAGCTCGACGACGTGCAGAACATCTACAGCAACTACGACGTGTCGCCCGAGGTCATCGCGGAGCTTCAGGCCGAAGCCGAGTAGAGGCCGTGTCAGTCCGGGTCCTGGGCATCGATCCCGGGCTGACCCGTTGCGGCGTGGGCGTGGTCGACGTGAACCCCAACCGCACCGCGACCCTCGTCGACGTGGCCGTGCTCCGCAGCGCGGCGGACCTGCCGCTCGAGCAGAGGCTCCTGCTGATCAGCCGGGGTCTCGAGGAGATGCTCGACCGGCACCAGCCCGAATTCGTGGCGATCGAGCGGGTGTTCGCCCAGAACAACGTGAGCTCCGTCATGGGCACGGCGCAGATCAGCGGGGTCGCCCTCCTCCTCGCGGCTCAGCGCGGGCTGACCGTCACCCTGCACACCCCCAGCGAGGTCAAGGCCGCGATCACCGGTTACGGGTCCGCCGACAAGGCGCAGGTCGGCACGATGGTCGCCCGGGTGCTCGGCCTGGCCGAAGTGCCCAGGCCGGCGGATGCCGCGGACGCGCTGGCCATTGCGATCTGCCACGCCTGGCGCACCGGCGCATCCGGTGGCACCCTGCCGACCGGCGCCGCCGTCCCGGTCGGAACGCTGACCCCGGCCCAGAAGGCATGGCGCGCCGCCGAACGCGGCTCCGTGTCGCCGGTGACCCGTAGTGTTAAGCGGTGATTGCATCCGTACGTGGCCTCGTCCTGTCTGCCCTGGGTTCGACGGCCGTGATCGAGGTCGGGGGAGTGGGGCTGGCCCTGCAGGTCACCCCCGCGACCGCGCTGACGCTGCGGGTCGGCACCGAGGCCCGCCTCTCCACCACGCTGATCGTGCGCGAAGACTCACTCACGCTCTACGGGTTTCCGGCCACGGACGAACTCGAGGTGTTCGAGCTGCTGGTCGGGGTGACCGGCGTCGGACCGAAATCGGCCCTCGGTGTGCTCGCCGTGCTCAGCCCGAACCGGATCGCACAGGCGGTCGCCTCCGAGGATGACGCCGCTTTCCGCAAGGTCAGCGGCATCGGCCCCAAGACCGCCAAGTTGATCGTGCTCTCCCTGGCCGGCAAGGTCTTCGTCTCGGCCGCCGCCGCCACCGCCGCGGCTCGCCCGGCCCCCACGAGCGCGTCCGCGAACGTGCAGGCCGCCCTGATCGGCCTGGGCTGGTCTGAGCGGGTGGCCGCTCAGGCGGTCGAGGAGACCCTCGCCGACACGGCCGATCCCGAGCAGGTCGGGGTGGCCAGTCTCCTCCGGCTGGTCCTGGCCCGGCTCGGCCCGGCCCAGCAGGCTTCGGAGCGCCGCTCATGACACCCGAACCGCGCCTGGCCGGCGACCCCGGGGTCGAGCTGACCAATCCCGTTCTGGAAGGCGACGCGGAACTCGCGTTCGAAGGCGCCCTCCGGCCCCGGAGCCTGGCGGAGTTCGTCGGCCAGCAGAAGGTGCGCAGCCAGCTGCAGCTGCTGTTGACGGCGGCGACCATGCAGGCCCGCACGCCGGACCACATCCTGCTGGCCGGCCCGCCCGGGCTGGGCAAGACCACCCTGGCCATGATCATCGCGTACGAGGGCAACCGGCCGCTGAGGATGTCCAGCGGCCCGGCCATCCAGCACGCGGGTGATCTGGCCGCCGTGCTCTCCTCACTGATCCCCGGCGAGGTGCTCTTCATCGACGAGATCCACCGGATGGCCCGCTCGGCCGAGGAAATGCTCTACCTCGCGATGGAGGACTTCCGGATCGACATCATGGTGGGCAAGGGTGCCGGCGCCACCTCGGTGCCGCTCGAGCTCGCCCCGTTCACGCTGGTGGGCGCCACGACCCGGTCCGGGCTGCTGCCCAACCCACTGCGCGACCGGTTCGGGTTCACCGCCCACCTCGAGTTCTACGCGGACCACGAGCTCGAGGAGGTGCTGGCGCGTGCCGCCGCACTGCTCGACTTCAGGATCGACCGGGAGGCCCTCGCCGAAATCGCCGGTCGGTGCCGCGGCACGCCGAGAATCGCCAACCGGCTGCTCCGGCGGGTGCGCGACTACGCCCTGGTGCACGGGGGGGACGCCGACCTGGCCGCCGTCCACGCGGCCCTGGAACTCTACGACGTGGACGCGATCGGGCTCGATCGGCTCGACCGGGAAGTGATGCGCATCATCCTGACCCGTTTTGGGGGTGGGCCGGTTGGCCTGAACACACTGGCGGTGTCCGTGGGGGAAGAGTCGGAAACCATCGAGGCTGTCGTGGAGCCGTTCCTGGTGCGGATAGGCTTCCTCACGCGCACCCCGCGCGGGCGCGTGGCGACCCCCGCAGCGTGGCGGCACTTCGGTCTCGTCAACCCGCAGGACGGCGCTCCGAAGGTCCCATAACCTCGATGACCTATAATTCGAGTTGGTTCGTAAGGAATCAGACGCACAAGCTTCGGCCATCGCGCCGCAATCGGAAGGTTTCACAGTTTTATGGATCCGTTGACTCTTGTCATGCTCGTCGTTCTCGCGGCGCTCGTTTTCTTCATGTTCCGCAACAGCCGCAAGCGCCAGAAGGACCAGGCCGCGCTGCAGGCCCAGATGGTTGCCGGCGCGGAGGTCATGACCAACTTCGGGATGTACGGAACCATTCTCTCGATCGACGAGGAAGCGAACAAGGTCGCCCTTGAAATCGCACCGGGAACGGTCGTGCAGCTGCACCGCCAGACCATCGCCCGTGTGATCGAGCCGACCGTGGCCGAGTCCGAGGACGCACCCGTTGCCGAAATCGGCCAGGACACCGCCGGCGTCATGAACGAACCCGAGTTCGGTCAGCGAGTCGCTGATGCAGACACCGACGAAGAGCCCAAAAAGGGCGATGCGTAACCAATCCCTCTCACATGCCCGCGCCGTGACGGCGCGGGCATGAGCACAGAAAGCTGAGTTCACAGGTGGCAAAGTCGTCTCCGGCCAAAAAGGCCTGGCGTTCCCTCACGTGGCTGGGGGTGATCATCGTCGGTCTGATCGCTCTCAACACCGCCGGCGTCCTCACCGGCGGCGGTTCCTGGACGCCCAAGCTGGCCCTCGACCTCGAGGGTGGCACGCAGATCATCCTCGCGCCGAAACTCGAATCCGGTCAATCAGTTTCGCAGGAACAGCTGAACAATGCCGTGTCGATCATCCGGCAGCGCGTTGACGCGTCCGGCGTCTCCGAAGCGGAGATCAACACGCAGGGCGGCCAGAACATCGTCGTCTCGATCCCGGGCATCCCCGACGACGCCACCATCAACCGGATCGAGTCCTCAGCGAAACTCGAATTCCGCCCCGTCCTTCTGGCCGACGCCCCGTCGGCGGCCAGCGTGGGCGCGGACGGCGCGGCGACCCCGGCCCCGAGCGTCGACCCCGACCTGTCGAGCACGCCGACCGCGGTACCCACCGACGCCAGCGACCCGAGCTGGATCACCCCGGCGCTCCAGGCCCAGTACGACGCCTTCGACTGCACGAAGCTCGACACCAGCAACGTCGCCCCGGCGGACAAGCCACTCGTCACCTGTGAGACCGACGGCTCGGTCAAATACATCCTCGGCCCGGTCGAGGTCAGCGGCGAGAACGTCTCGGACGCCACCAGCGGCCAGGAGACGAACCAGAGCGGCGCGACCACCGGCCAGTGGGTCGTCAACATGAAGTTCGACAAGACCGGGACCAAGGCGTTCGCCGACGTCAGCACCCGGTTGAACGGCCTCGAGGGCGTGCGCAACCAGTTCGCCATCGTTCTCGACGGCCAGGTCATCTCCGCGCCCCGCACGAACGCGGCGATCACTGACGGAAACGCGCAGATCAGCGGAAACTTCACCAAGGAATCGTCCAAGACGCTCGCCGACCAGCTCAAGTTCGGCGCCCTGCCGATCAGCTTCACGGTGCAGAGCCAGGACACCATTTCCGCGACGCTCGGCTCCTCCCAGCTCCTCGGCGGTCTCATCGCCGGTCTGATCGGACTGATCCTGGTCGTGATCTACTCGCTGATCCAGTACCGGTTGCTCGGGGTGGTGACGATCGCTTCCCTGACCGTCGCGGCCCTGATCACGTACCTGATCATCACGACCCTGTCCTGGCGGGAGGGTTACCGACTGTCCCTCGCCGGGGTGGCCGGGTTGATCGTTGCCATCGGAATCACCGCCGACTCCTTCATCGTCTACTTCGAGCGCGTGCGCGACGAGCTGCGGGACGGTCGCGGACTCGAGTCGGCCGTCGAGGCCGGCTGGAAGCGCGCTCTGCGCACCATCCTCGCCTCGGACGGCGTGAACTTCCTCGCCGCCGGCGTGCTCTTCATCGTGGCGGTCGGCAACGTCAAGGGCTTCGCCCTGACCCTCGGCCTCACCACGATCGTCGACGTCGTCGTCGTCATCCTGTTCACCCACCCGATGCTCCAACTGCTGGCGCAGACCCGGTTTTTCAACGAGGGTCACCGCTTCAGCGGACTCGACCCCCGGGCGCTCGGTGCCACCTACCGCGGCCGTGCCAAGTTCCAGCCGTCCACGCAGGTCGCAACAGGCAAACTGTCGTCGGCCAGTAAAGAAGCCGCCAAACGTCAAACCATCGCCGAACGCAAGGCGCAGGACCTCGTCGGTTCCAGCACCGATCGCTTCTCGAACGGGAAGGAATCCTAATGGCCAGCTTCTCCCAGTTCGGCAATGACCTGCACACCGGCAAGCGATCGTTCAACATCATCGGCCGGCGCAACACGTGGTATCTCGTCGCATCCGTCATGCTCCTGATCGCCCTGGTCGTCCCGCAGCTCCGCGGCGGGTTCGTCTTCGGCATCGAGTTCACCGGCGGATCCGAGTTCGTGGTGTCAGACCTGCCGAAGCAGGACCAGGCCACGGCGTCTGACGCCGTCAACGCCGTGGTGCCCTCCGCGGTCCCCAAGGTGTCCAACGTGGGCAACAGCGGCATCCGGGTGCAGACCGACCAGCTCAGCGCCCAGGACAGCCGCGATGTGCGCACCGCCCTGGCCGACGCCTACTCGGTTCCGAAAGACCAGGTCACCGCGTCCTTCATCGGCCCGTCCTGGGGTGCCGACATCACCGGCCAGGCTCTGCGCGGGTTGGCGATCTTCCTCGTCCTCGCCGGGATCGGCATGGCCCTGTACTTCCGCACCTGGAAGATGGCCCTGGCTGCCATGGTCGCGCTCCTGCACGACCTCGTCATCACCGCCGGGTTCTACGGCATCACCGGGTTCGAGATCACCCCCGCCGCCGTGATCGGCTTCCTGACCATCCTCGGCTACTCGCTGTACGACACCGTCGTGGTGTTCGACAAGATCCGCGAGAACACCGCTGAGGACGTCACGGATTCGCGCCGCACATTCGGAGAATCGGTCAACCTCGCCGTCAACCAGACCCTGGTGCGTTCGATCAACACCTCCGTCGTGGCGGTGCTCCCGGTCGGATCGATCCTGTTCATCGGTGCCCTCGTGCTCGGCGCCGGCACCCTGCGGGACATCTCGCTGGCGCTCCTGATCGGAATCATCGCCGGGGCATACTCGACGATCTTCATCGCGTCGCCGCTGTACGCCCAGCTGCGGTCCAGCGAGCCGGATATCCGCAAACGGGACCTGAAGGTTCTCTCCCTTCGGGCCAAGGCCGACGCGACGACGACAAAATCCGCGGAGAAGATCACCGCCTAGGCCGGGAGTCGGTCCCCACCTGGCGCCGGTGGTATCAGGCCCGGGTGGCGAACAGCCATAATTGTTGTGAGGGATGGAGGTGACGGATGACCGATCTGACGTCTCCTCCTGCCTCCCCGGCTCCGGTTCCGCCCGCCTCGCTCCGGCGCCTCGTGCCGCGCATCTTTTCGCGGGCTCAGCCGGTCGGAGCTGTCGACACCCTCTTGAAGACCGTGCGGATGCACCACCCGAAGGTCGACCTGTCGATCATCGAACGCGCGTACACCACGGCGGAACGGGCTCACGAAGGGCAATTCCGGCGCAGCGGTGAGCCGTACATCACCCACCCGGTCGCGGTGTCGCAGATCCTCGCCGACCTCGGCATCGGCCCCAAGACGGTGGCCGCCGCGCTCCTGCACGACACCGTGGAGGACACCGAGTACACCCTCGATCAGCTGCGGAGCGATTTCGGCGACGAGATCACCATGCTCGTCGACGGGGTGACGAAGCTCGACAAGGTCAAGTACGGCGACAGCACGCAGGCCGAGACCGTGCGCAAAATGATCGTGGCGATGTCGAAAGACATCCGGGTGCTGATCATCAAGCTCGCGGACCGGCTGCACAACGCCCGCACCTGGGGCTTCGTGCCGGCGGAGTCAGCCGTGCGTAAAGCCACCGAGACCCTTGAGATCTATGCCCCGCTCGCGCACCGGCTGGGCATCCAGACCATCAAGTGGGAACTGGAAGACCTCTCGTTCGCGGTGCTCTACCCCAAGCTCTACGCAGAGATCGACAGCCTGGTCAAGCAGCGCACCCCTCAGCGCGAGGAATTCGTTCAGCACGTCATCGACTCCATCGTCGACGACCTCAAGGCGGCCCGGATTCGCGGCAAGGTGGCCGGCCGGCCCAAGCAGTACTACTCGATCTACCAGAAGATGGTCGTGCGCGGGCGCGAGTTCGACGAGATCTACGACCTGGTCGGCATCCGCGTGCTGGTCAATTCCGTGCGCGACTGCTACGCGGTGCTCGGGGCGATCCACGCGCGCTGGACCCCGCTGCCCGGCCGGTTCAAGGATTACATCGCCACCCCCAAATTCAATCTCTACCAGTCGCTGCACACCACCGTCCTCGGGCCGAGCGGGCGCGCGGTGGAAATCCAGATCCGCACCCAGGAGATGCACCAGCGCGCGGAATTCGGCGTGGCCTCGCACTGGAAGTACAAGGAGCAGACCACCGGCAAGACCTCCGGGCCGGGCCCGCAGAGCGACACCGACATGGCCTGGCTGGCGCACATCTCTGACTGGCAGGCCGAGACGGCAGACCCGGGGGAGTTCCTCGATTCGCTCCGGTACGAAATCGGTGCCAAAGAGGTCTACGTCTTCACACCCAAGGGCCGCGTCATCGGCCTGCCGGCCGATGCGACCCCGGTCGACTTTGCCTACGCCGTGCACACCGAGGTCGGCCACCGCACGATGGGTGCCAAGGTCAACGGGCGTCTCGTGCCTCTCGAGAGCCCGCTGATCACCGGCGACGTCGTGGAGGTCTTCACCTCCAAGAATCCGGACTCCGGGCCCAGCAAAGACTGGCTCAACTTCGTCAAGAGCCCACGGGCGCGCAACAAGATCCGCCAGTGGTTCACCAAGGAGCGCCGGGACGAGGCGATCGAACAGGGCCGCGACGCCATCGCCCGCGCCATGCGCAAGCAGAACCTGCCGCTGCAGAAGCTGATGAACCAGGACTCCTTCGCCGAGGTGGCCGCGGTGATGAAGTACGAGGACGTCTCCGCCCTCTACGCCGCCGTCGGCGAGGGTCACGTGTCCACCCAGTCCGTGTTGGAGAAGGTCGTCGCCACGCTGCAAAGCGTCGAGGAGAGCGATGCCACCGATCTCCCGTTCGCACCGAACGGGCGCACGCAGACGCTCCGGAACAGCGATTCCGGCATCCTGGTGCGTGGAGCCCCGGACATCCTGGTCAAACTCGCCCGCTGTTGCACCCCGGTCCCGGGCGACAAGGTCGTCGGATTCATCACCCGCGGCGCCGGCGTCTCGGTGCACCAGGCAACCTGCCGCAACGTTCAGTCCCTGCTCAAGGAACCTGAGCGCATGATCGACGTGGACTGGGCGCCGACCTCCAAGAGCCTCTTCCTGGTTCAGATCCAGATCGAGGCCCTGGACCGCTCCGGACTCCTGTCGGACGTGACCCGGGTGCTGTCCGAGCACCACGTCAACATCCTCTCCGCCACGGTTCACACCTCGACCGACCGCTTGGCGATCAGCCGGTTCGTTTTCGAGATGGGGGATACCACCCACCTCGACCGGGTGCTCAACGCCGTGCGGCGCATCGACGCCGTGTACGACGTCTACCGCGTCAACGACGGCTAAACCGGCAGCGTCGGCTGAACCGACAACGTAGGCTCAGCCGGCAGGGTGTCCAGTAGGACCTGCGCCTCGTCGAGGCGGGCCAGGGCCTGGGCCTTGTACGGCACGTTGGGGCCGGCGCAGAGCCGGCGGGCCGGATCGGCGCTGCTGTGGCCGGCGAATCGCAGGAGCGCGGCGATCAGTGGCGGCAGGGCGCACGCCCGCAGCGAATCCCCATCGGCATCCGGGTCCAGGTTCCACCGCGCCAGGTCCACGACGGTCCGGAGGGGGCGAGTGACCCGCAGGCCGGAAATCGTCTGCACCTGGTCCGGGCTGCAGCTGACCTCGCGGATCCGCAGCCTCGGTGAGGGAGCCAGATGCATCCGGGCGGCCGTGTGGACGCAGAACTGGTGCTGTCGCGGCTCCGGGGTGAGGCCGTAGATCCACGCGGCGGTCAGCCGCTCCGCGATCGCCCGTGGAGACACGAGGAGGCCCGCCGCGCGAGCCCGGCTCGGGGCGTCGCCCGGCTCGTCGACCGGGCACCAGAAATCGCCCAGCTTGAACACCTCCCCGTCGAGGCGCGCGCAGCACAGTTCAGCGAGTGGAAGGTCCCGGGCGGAAAGCACCGGCTGCAATCTGAAGCTCATCGGACCAGCGTGCGGTCCGGTCGCGGGCCGGATACAAGAAGAACGGGGATCTGTGGACAGATCCCCGTTCTCACTTCTGTTGACGAACCCGGTTCGAGCCGGGGCGCGTTACTGGCCGATGGCCTTCAACCACGCCTTGCGGGTCTCCAGGGCCTCGGTCGCCTCGGCGATCGCGCGAGCGTCCTTGCTGTCCTGGGCCGTCGCGAGCTCGGCCTCGAGCTTGGCGATGGCGTCGTGCAACTGACCGGCCATGCCCTCGGCACGTGCCTTGGTCTCCGGGTTGTTGCGCTTCCAGTGGTCGTCGTCGAGCTTGCGAACGGCGGCCTCGACCTTGCGCATGCGGTCTTCGACCAGCTTGACGGAGTCGCGCGGAACCTTGCCGATCGCATCCCACCGGCGCTGGATCGCGCTGAGGGTCGTGCGGGCCTTCGTGCGGTCCGTTTCGGTCAGGAGCAGTTCGGCTTCGGTGAGCAATTCGAGCTTCTGCTCCAGGTTTCCGGCGAACTCCTCGTTGTCCTGCGCGTCGATTTCCGACTTCACGGAGTACAACACGTCACCGGCGGCCTTGAACTTCGCCCACATGGCGTCATCCTGCTTTTTGCCGCTGCGGCCGGCCAGCTTCCACTCGTCGAGAAGGTTGCGGTAGGCCGGGATGCCGTCCGCGCCCTTCGGCGCGAGGGCTTCGGCCTGCTCGATCAGGTGCTGCTTGCGGTTGCGGACGTCCTTGTGGGCGCTGTCCAACTCGGCGAAGAACGCCTTGCGGTTCTGTTCGATCGTGGTGCGGGCGGCCCGGAATCGCTTCCACAGGTCGTTGGCCTCACCCTTGGGGATGCGGGGGGCGTCGTGCTGGTGAGCCTGCCACTTGGCGAAGAGCGCCTCGAGGGCAGCACTGGTCTGCTTCCACTGCGTCTTGGCCGGGTCTTCGGCCGCGAGGGCCTCTGCTTCGGCGACGATGGCGGCGCGCTCGGCGATGGCGGCGACAGCAGCGGCCTTCGACTCGGCGCTCTGCTGCTCCGTGAGCTCGCTCACGGCGCCGCCCAGGGCGCCCAGGCGGGCTGCCAGTGCGGCCAGGTTGCCGACCGCGTTGGCGTTGGCTACCGTCTCGGTCAGGTGAGCGACGGACTTCGCGATGTCGGCCGCGGGCGCGCCACCCTTTGCACGCTGTTCCAGGAGCGTGACCTGTCCGTTGAGTTCAACGTATTTGCGTTCGAAGTAGGCCAGCGCCTCTTCCGGCGTCGCGTCGGGATACTGTCCCACGGCGCGTTCACCTGTCGCTTCGCGCACGTAAACCGTGCCGGATTCGTCTACGCGACCCCATGGTTGCTGATCTGTCGTAGTCAAGAGCCTCACCTTAATGATGTCGTCGGGCGCTCACGAGGGAGCCGATACTGCGTCTAGAGCCAATACTGCGTCAAGCCTATTGCAAGCCCGCGCATGGTTTAGGTGATTCTACTGAACTGATACCTGTGTGATCGTCGTCGGCACCGCGGGAGCGCCGTCCGCGGAGCCGCCGGTGACGCCGGCATCCGTGATCTGCGCCTTGATCTGGTCAAGTCCGCCGGTGACCTTGCCCAGCACCGTGTAGCCGCCGACCGCGTCGGCGGGGATGGTGGTGTCGTCGTAGACGATGAAGAACTGGCTGCCCATGCTGTAGGCGTTGCCGCCCTGTCGGGCCATGGCGAGGGTGCCGGCCGGGTACACGTTGTCCGCGGGGGCGTTCTCGACCGGGCCATAGCTGTAACCGGGCCCGCCGGCACCGGTGCCTTCGGGGTCGCCGCACTGCAGCACGAAGAATCCGCCGGTGGTCAGACGGTGACAGGTCAGGTCCTGGTAGAACCCCGAATTGATCAGACTGATCGTGGACGACACGGCCTGCGGTGCGGCGGCGCCGTCCAGTTCGATCTCCAGTGGAATGCCGTTCAGGGCCATCGTGCCGGTCCAGGTGCGGCCCTCGGCCAGGGTCGTGGGCGGGACATCGCCCGAGTTCGCGCCGGCCGGCGCCGTCTCACTCGCCGACGGGGTCGGGGTGGCCGACGTGGAGGGCGCGACCTTCCCGGAGCCGCCGCTGAAGAAGGCCAACTGCGCGCCCACGGCGAGGGCGAGCACGGCCGTCACCGCTATACCGGCAAAGATGTTGTCCCGCAACCGACGCTTCTGCTGGTGCTCGTGCACCGCCCGCCGGGCCTGGAAGGCACGAACCCGCACACGCGCCTCGCGGGCTTCGCGGTCTTGTTTCTTGTTCACTACCACGTCGTATCCTCCAGGGGGCCGCGCACGGCCAGATCACGCAGGGACGGCCCGGCGCGATTGACGCCCGAACCACGTTGAACTCTACGCAACCGAGTGAATCCAGACAAACAGGGTCGCGGGCCCGTCGCCCGGCACTGTTCGCCCGGTCACCGGCACAAACTACGCTGGACCTATGGCTGATGTTCAACCGGGACTACGCAGCGGTGCCACACCGCTCGCCGTGCGGATGCGCCCGAAGAGTCTCGACGAGGTCGCCGGCCAGAAGCACCTGCTGACTCCCGGCTCGCCGCTGGTGAGCCTGGCGAGCGACAAGACGGGGGAGCAGGGCGCCGTCTCCGTCATCCTCTGGGGCCCGCCCGGCACAGGCAAGACCACGCTCGCCCAGGCCATCGCACACAGCTCCGGTCGTCGGTTCGTGGAGTTGTCCGCTGTCTCGGCCGGCGTGCGTGACGTGCGCCAGGTGATGGAGGAGGCGCGCACGAGTCGTGACCTCTACGGGCTCTCCACGGTACTTTTCCTGGACGAGATCCACCGTTTCAGCAAGGCCCAGCAGGATGCCCTGCTCCCGGGTGTGGAGAACGGGATCATCATCCTGGTGGCCGCGACCACCGAGAACCCGTCGTTCTCGGTCATCTCTCCGCTGCTGTCACGGTCCCTGCTCCTGACCCTCGAGACCCTCAGCGACGACGACCTTGGCATCGTCGTCGACCGTGCCGTGGTCGAGCCGCGCGGTCTGGCGGACCGGTTCGTTCTCGACCCCGAGGCCCGGGCGGCGATCATCCGGCTCGCGTCGGGGGACGCCCGCCGGGCGCTCACGGCGCTGGAGGCCGCATCCGTGTCGGCGGCGTCGGCGGTCAGGCCGGCGGAATCCGAACCGGGAGCGGACGAGCGGCCGGTCATCACCACCGAGATCGTCGCCCTCGCCGTGGACCGGGCGTTGCTTCGCTACGACCGCAACGGCGACGAGCACTACGACGTGATCAGCGCGTTCATCAAGTCTGTTCGAGGATCCGACGTCGACGCGTCCCTGCACTACCTCGCGCGCATGATCGAGTCCGGCGAAGACCCGCGATTCATCTGCCGCCGCATCATCGTCCTGGCCTCGGAAGACATCGGCATGGCCGATCCGCAGTCCCTCCTGATCGCCATCGCCGCCGCGGACGCCGTGCAGTACATCGGCATGCCGGAGGGTCGCATCCCACTGGCCCAGGCGGTCGTGCACCTGGCCACGGCGCCGAAATCCAACGCCTCTTATATGGCGTTGGACAAGGCCATCGCGGATGTTCGCGCCGGCAAGACGGGCCGCGTCCCCAAACATTTGCGCGACGCCCACTATTCCGGCGCCAAACGGCTCGGTCACGGCCGGGGCTACCGGTACCCCCACGACGACGTCCTCGGCGTGCTGGCCCAGCAGTACCCGCCGGACGAGATCGCCGACGCTCGCTACTACGAACCCACCGAGCACGGCAACGAGCGCGAGGTCTCGGCCCGGCTCGCCAAGCTCCGCAAGATCATCCGCGCCCGCTAGCAGCCCGCAGCCCTCCTCCTCCCTCGTGCCTCCTCCCTCGTTCCTCGTGCCTCGTGCCTCCTCCCTCGTGCCTCCTCCCTCGTGCCTCCTCCAGCCTCCAGCCCCCAGCCCCTCGCCCTCGCCCTCGCCCCGCTCCGCTGTGCCCCGCCCGATGAACGAATTCGACGGAGATTTTGGCCAAACCGGCCCGAAACAGTCGGTATGAGCCGTTTTAGAGCAGAATCTCCGTCGAATTGGTTCGGGCGGGGTCGGGCGGAGGGGGCGGGCAACGGAGTGGGCAGCGGGGCCGATGTGGTAGCCTGAACGGGCCTACAACTGGAACGGCATGCGGCTGCGTCCGTCTCCAGATTTGGATGGGTTTCGCTCTGTAGCCGGGCGTCCCGTGGCAACCACCCCTCTGAACTCCCATGACGCCGGTCTGTGCTTTTGCACACCAGGCTCGCGCCCTGGTTTCCCCTGTTTGCAGTTCCATCGAAAGGACACCGTGTCTACCAAGTCACGCACCCGCAGTAAGACCCGCCTGTCGCGGGCCCTGGGCATCGCCCTGACCCCGAAGGCCGCCCGCTACCTCGAGAAGCGTCCGTACGCACCGGGGGAGCACGGTCGCACCAAGCGCAAGACCGACTCCGACTACGCCGTTCGTCTTCGCGAAAAGCAGCGCTTACGCGCCCAGTACGGCATCCGCGAGGCTCAGCTCAAGATCGCCTTCGAGGAAGCTCGCCGCGCCCAGGGACTGACCGGTGAGAACCTCGTCGAGATTCTCGAGACCCGTCTCGACGCTCTTCTCGTGCGTTCGGCCATCGCCCGCACCACCGCCCAGGCCCGTCAGATGATCGTGCACCGTCACATCCTCATCGACGGCCAGCTGGTTGACCGGCCCTCCTTCCGCGTGAAGCCGGGTCAGCTCATCCACGTCAAGCCCAAGAGCGAGGGCATGGAGCCGTTCCAGGTTGCAGCCGCCGGCGGTCACGTCGACGTTCTCCCGAAGCTCCCGCCGTACCTCGAGGTCGAGATCGACAAGCTGCAGGCCCGCCTCGTGCGCCGCCCCAAGCGCATCGAAATCCCGGTGACCTGTGAAGTCCAGCTCGTCGTCGAGTACTACGCGGCCCGCTAGGTTCTTTTTTACCTGCGCCGCCGTCAGGCAGCGCTTCTGAACTACGCTGGAGAGCGGATCACCCTTGGGGTGGTCCGCTCTTTGCGTTTCTGCACGCCGAATGTCGGTGCATGCCGATCGAGGAATGGATGGTTGGTCAATGTCTGGTGCAGATATCGTCGGTCTGGTTTTTGCGGGCGGCTTCGCCGTCCTGGTGCTCTTCCTGTCCGTCCCGCTGTTCAAGCTCGGGCGCGTCTTCGATGAGACGACCCTGGCCATCCGAGACCTGAGCCACAACGTGACACCGCTGCTCGAGGAATCGACGAAGACCCTGCAGGAGACCAACGCCCAGCTCGCCCGGGTCGACACCATCACGTCGAATGTGGCGGATGTCACGGGCAATGTCTCCGCGATGGTGGCCCTGGTCGCCGCGACCGTCGGCGGTCCGCTGGTCAAGCTCGCGGGCTTCTCCGCCGGCGTGCGCGCCGCCCTCGGGGCCGCCCGACCGGCCCTCACCCGTCGGCGCCGGTAGTCCGGCGCAGGGAGTCGGCTATTCTGGAAAGAAGCCGTTCGAGTCTCGGATCCGGGTCTCCACACACGTCAGGGAGCATTGTCATGAAGAACTTCATCTGGTTCGTCGTCGGTCTGGCCACGGGGCTGCTCCTCGCCCGTGAGGGCGGTAAGACGCGTCAGGGCAAGCAATTCTTTGCCGATCTCGACACCAAGGCCCGCGAATTCGGCGAGGCCATCTCGGACGGTTACCGCAAACGCGAGGCCGAACTGCGGGACGCCATCGGCGATATCGCTGCGGAAGCCGACGACTCGATCGAAAAGCTCACCCAGCCGTAAATTTCCATCTTTTTCCCGCTACAACGAACTACGGAACTAATGCAGACTGCTGAAATTCGCGGGCGCTGGCTCGACTTCTTTGCCGATCGCGGACACACCGTTGTCCCCTCCGCTTCGCTCGTCAGCGACGACCCCACACTCCTCTTCACGGTGGCCGGCATGGTTCCGTTCGTGCCCTACCTGACCGGTCTCGTACCGGCCCCGTACCCGCGCGCGACGAGCGTGCAGAAGTGCATTCGCACCAATGACATCGAAGAGGTCGGCAAGACGCCGCGTCACGGCACCTTCTTCCAGATGAACGGCAACTTCTCATTCGGCGACTACTTCAAAGAAGAAGCCATCGGGTACGCCTGGGAGCTGCTCACCACCTCAGAGGCCGACGGCGGCTACGGCTTCGCGGAGAAAGACCTCTGGGTCACGGTCTACGAAGACGACGACGAGGCCTTCCGCTACTGGCGCGCCCTCGGCCTGCCCGAGAACCGGATCCAGCGCCTCGGCATGGACACCAACTACTGGTCGACCGGCCAGCCGGGCCCCGCCGGACCCTGCTCCGAGATCTTCTTCGACCGCGGTCCCGCCTACGGCATCGACGGCGGTCCGGCCACCGACGACGACCGTTACGTCGAAATCTGGAATCTCGTCTTCATGCAGTACCTGCGCGGCGAGGGCACCGGCAAGAACGACTTCATCATCCTCGGCGACCTGCCGAAGAAGAACATCGACACCGGAATGGGCCTCGAACGCGTCGCCTTCCTCAAGCAGGGCGTCGAGAACATGTACGAGATCGACCAGGTGCGTCCGGTCCTCGACCGTGCCGCGGAGCTGTCCGGTCGCCGTTACGGCGCCGTGCACGATGACGACGTGCGGATGCGCATCGTCGCCGACCACGTGCGGTCGTCCCTGATGCTGATGAGCGACGGCGTCATGCCGTCCAACGAGGGCCGCGGGTACATCCTGCGCCGCCTCATGCGCCGGAGCGTCCGCGCCATGCGCCTCCTCGGCGTGGAGGGCTCCACCTTCCCCGAGCTCTTCCCGGCCTCACGCGACGCCATGGCCGGGGCCTACCCCGAGGTCAAGGCCGACTACTCCCGGATCAGCCAGGCGGCGTACGCGGAGGAGGAGACCTTCCTCCGCACCCTCGCCAGCGGCAGTGCGGTCCTGGACCTCGCCGTGGCGAAGACCAAGAAGGCCGAGAAGGTCGTTCTCCCGGGCGACACCGCGTTCCTCCTGCACGACACCTACGGCTTCCCGATCGAGATCACCCTCGAGATGGCCGAGGAGGCCGGCCTCAGCGTCAACCGCGACGCCTTCGACGCCCTCATGGCCAAGCAGCGCGCAATGGCCAAAGCCGACGCTAAGGCCAAGAAGACGCACCTCGCCGACCTGTCGGTCTACAGCGCCTTCCGCGCGGCGGGGGAGACGCTCTTCACCGGCTACGACGCCCTGCAGACCGAATCCAGCGTGCTCGGCATCATCGTGAGCGGACAGTCCGTCGACCGCGCCGTTTCCGGTGAGATCGCCGAGGTCATCCTGGCCGAGACGGCGCTCTACGCGGAGTCCGGCGGCCAGGAGGCCGACGCCGGCCTGATCGTGGGAACCGGCTACGAGCTCGAGGTCCTCGACGTGCAGAAGCCCGTCAAGGGGCTCATCAGCCACAAGGTCCAGGTCCGGTCCGGCGAGGTCGGTGTCGGAGACGCGGCCACCAGCGTCGTCGACCCCGATTGGCGCCGCGGCGCGCGCCAGGCCCACTCCGGCACGCACGTGCTGCACGCAGCCTTGCGCCAGGTGCTCGGCCCGAACGCGCACCAGTCCGGCTCCTACAACAAGGCCGGTTTCTTCCGCCTCGACTTCTCCTGGAACCAGGCTCTGTCCCCGGCGACCCGCAGCGAGATCGAAGAGATCTCGAACAACGCCATCCGGGACAACCTGCCCGTTCAGACCCGCGAGCTTCCCCTG
This sequence comes from Cryobacterium sp. TMT4-10, assembly GCF_004403275.1. Taxonomy (NCBI): domain Bacteria; kingdom Bacillati; phylum Actinomycetota; class Actinomycetes; order Micrococcales; family Microbacteriaceae; genus Cryobacterium; species Cryobacterium sp. TMT4-10. The sequence goes on along the minus strand of NZ_SOGU01000090.1, from coordinate 70,043 downwards.
GCCGAGGCGAAGGCCCTCGGAGCCATGGCCCTGTTCAGCGAAAAGTACGGCGACCGCGTGCGGGTGGTCGACATCGGCGGCCCCTGGTCACGTGAACTGTGCGCGGGAACCCACGTCTCTTCCAGCGCGGAGATCGGAATGATCAGCCTCGTCAGCGAGGGCTCCGTCGGATCCACGAACCGCCGGGTGGAATCGCTGGTCGGCCTCGAGGCCTTCCGCGACCTGGCCGCCGAACGCGCCCTCGTCTCCCAGCTGACCGCGAACCTGAAGACCCCCCGGGATCAGCTGCCCGAACGCATCAACGAGCTCGTGCAGAACCTCAAGGCCGCCGAGAAGAAGATCGCGGCCTTCGAAGCCCGTGCACTCACGGACAAGGTGCCGGCCCTCGTCGCGTCCGCCTCCACGGCAGGTTCGGTCAAGGTCGTCGCCGAGAACGTCGGCACGCTGAATTCCGCCGACGAACTGCGGATGCTGGTGACCGCCACGCGCACCCAGCTGGGAAGCGGCCCGGCCGTCGTCGCCCTCGCCGCGGTGGTCGGCGAGAAGCCGGTCGTTATCGTGGCCACCAACGCCGCGGCGCGCGAGTCCGGCCACCGGGCCGGCGCGCTGGCCAAGCAGGTCGCCGGGATCCTCGGCGGCGGCGGCGGCGGCAAGGACGACCTCGCCCAGGGCGGCGGCACCGATGTCGCGGCCATTCCGAACGCCCTCGCAGCCGTCACCTCAGCCGTAGCGGGCTGAGCAGCATGCGTCACGGCGTGAGAGTGGGAGTCGACGTCGGGACAGCGCGGATCGGGCTCGCCCGAAGCGACCCGCACGGCATGCTGGCGACGCCGGTCGAGACCGTGAGTCGCGACCAGTCCGGCAGCCTGGACGTGGTGCGGATCGCGGCCGTGGTGGCAGAGCTCGACGCCATCGAGGTCGTGGTCGGCCTGCCCCTGGCGCTGTCCGGAAACCGGACAGCATCGACCAACGACGCGGTGGGTTTCGCAGAGTTGCTCGCCCGGACCCTGTCGATCCCGGTGCGACTGGTCGACGAGCGCCTGTCCACGGTCGCCGCCCAGTCGGTGCTGCGCGCCGCCGGGCGCAAGGCCAGGACCCAGCGCCCAGTGGTCGATCAGGTCGCCGCCACTATAATTCTTCAACATGCCCTCGACACCGAACGTGCTCTGGGAACGCCACCCGGCTCGGCGGTGGCTCCGACCGAAGGGCCGCCACAGTGACGAATCCCCCCGCTGATCCCGACAGAGTGCCGGTCGAAGTCACGCCGTCGGGCTGGGACGCCCTGCTCAGTGGCGGCGTGAACAGCAGCGGCGGCGTGAACACCAGCGCCAGCGCGCCCCGCGACCCCGCCGTTCCGGGAGCGAACGCATCCGCGTCGCCGACGGTACCGTCGCGCCGGGCCCTGCGGGAATCGCAGCAGCCGGGCACGCGTTCCAGCCGGCGCACCCAGCTCGGCACCGAACCGCCGCGGAAGAAGAGGCGGCGGGGCGCCTGGGTCGGGCTGATCATCACCCTGGTCGTGGTCGCGTTGCTGGCTGGCGGCGTCCTGCTGCTGCAGGAACCCCTCTCGAAGATCGTCGCGGCCGTGCAGGGGCCCGCAGACTACGCCGGGAAGGGCACCTCGAAGGTCGTGGTGATGATCCATGACGGCGAAACCGGGCAGGACGTGGCAGACTCCCTCGTCGACCAGGACGTGGTGAAGAGCTATGAGGCCTTCTACTCCCTGCTCCTGAAGGAGTCGCCCGCGCCGGTGTTCCAGCCCGGCGCCTACCGGCTGGCCAGCAAGATGAGCGGCCGCGCGGCCCTCGACGCGCTGCTCGACCCCGCCAGCAAGCTCGAGCAAACCGTCGTGATTCCCGAGGGCACCGCCGCGGTGGACGTGCTCCAGCTGGTCTCCGAAGGCACCAGCATCCCGCTGGCCGACCTGAAGGCCGCCGCCAAGGACGTCGTCGCCTACGGGCTTCCGGCCGAGGCGACCTCCCTCGAGGGCTTCCTGTTCCCGGCCACCTACACCTTCGCGCCCGAACTGTCGGCCGCGGACGCGATCAAGACCCTCGTCGATCGTCAGTTCCAGGCCCTCGACGACGCCGGGGTGGCTCCGGAGAACCGCTGGAAGACCATCGTGTTGGCCTCCCTGATCCAGCGCGAAGCCGGCCTGACCGAGGACTACTACAAGGTCTCCCGGGTGTTCCTGAACCGGCTCGACCCGGCGCAGTGGGAAACCGGGCTGCTCCAGTCCGACGCCACCGTCGCCTACGGCACCGGGGAGACCCACCGCGTGACCACGACGGACGCCGAGCGGGGCGACCCCGCCAACCCCTACAACACCTACCAGCACCCCGGCCTGCCGATCGGGCCGATCTCCAACCCGGGCGACGCCGCGATCGACGCCGCCGTGCACCCGGCCGACGGCCCCTGGCTCTACTTCGTGACCTGGAACCTCGACACCGGCGAAACGATCTTCTCCGCCACGGCGGCGGAGCATGACGCGGCGGTCGCCAAGTGGCTGGCCTGGATGGACGAGCACCCCGAATATGGCTAGGCACGCGGCATCCGTTGCCCCCCGGCGCCTCGCGGTGCTGGGGTCGCCGATCGCGCACTCGTTGTCACCGGCGCTGCACCGGGCCGCCTACCGGGCGCTCATGCTGGACTGGAGATACAACACGGTCGAGGTCACCGCCGACGGGCTGGCCTCCTTCGTCGGCTCGCTGGACGCCGACTGGCTGGGCCTCTCCCTCACCATGCCCCTCAAGCACGAGATCCTCCCGCTCCTGGACGGCGTCGACCGGGTGGCAGCCCAGACCGGTTCGGTGAACACCGTGCTGTTCGGCCAGGCCGACGGCCGTCGGACCCTGCAGGGTTTCAACACGGATGTCCCCGGCCTGGTACGCGCTCTGGCCGAAGCCGGGGTGCGTCGGGCCGACCACGTGACCGTGCTCGGCGCCGGCGCCACGGGGGCGTCCGCTCTCGTCGCGGCGGCGGACCTGGGCGCCGAATCGGTCGACGTCCTGGTGCGAACCCCGGCGAAGGCGGCCGACCTGATCGAGCTGGGCCGCAGCCTCGGCGTGGTCGTGACCGTCGGGGAGCTCGCGGATCTCGCCGATCCGAGCCGGCACAGCGAACTCGTGATCAGCACCCTTCCGGGCGGGACCGCCCTCGGCGGCGAATTCCCCGCCGACCTGCGCCGCCGGGCGCCGCTCTTCGATGTGAGCTACTCGCCGTGGCCGAGCGAACTTGCCCGGTCGTGGGCCTTTGCGGGAGGCAGCGTGTCATCCGGGCAGGGGATGCTGCTGCACCAGGCCCTGATCCAGGTGCGCATATTCCGTTCGGGCGATCCGTTCGAACCGCTTCCCGGCGAGGACGCCGTGCTGCAGGCCATGCGCGGCGCCCTGACCGGACAGGCTGTGACAGGATAGTGGGCATGCTTCGTTGGCTCACTGCCGGAGAGTCCCACGGCCCCGAACTCATCGCCATTGTCGAGGGTTTGCCCGCTGGAATCCCGGTCACTCTTGATGCGATCCGCCTCGATCTCGCGCGCCGCAAACTCGGCTACGGCCGAGGCGCGCGGATGAAGTTCGAGCAGGACGAACTCAACATCTCCGGTGGTGTGCGCTACGGGCTCACCCTGGGCGGACCGGTCGCCCTGCGCATCGGCAACACCGAATGGCCCAAGTGGGTCGACGTGATGAGCCCCGACGTTCCGAAGGAGACGCCCAGCGGTCGAGGCCGCGGCGCGCCCCTGACCCGGCCCCGGCCCGGTCACGCCGACCTCGCCGGCATGCAGAAGTACGGTTTCGACGAGGCCCGCCCTGTGCTCGAGCGCGCCAGCGCCCGAGAGACCGCCGCCCGCGTCGCCCTCGGCGCGATCGCGCGTTCTTTCCTGTCGGAACTGGGCATCGGCCTGGTCAGTCACACGCTGTCCATCGGACCGGTGCGGGTGCCGGACGACGCCCCGCTCCCCGTTCCGGGAGACGTGGACGCCCTCGATGATGACCCGCTGCGCTGCTTCGACGAGGCCACCTCCGCCCGGATGGTGGCCGAAGTCGACCTGGCGCACAAGGAGGGCGACACCCTCGGCGGCGTCGTCGAGGTGCTCGCCTACAACCTTCCTCCCGGGCTCGGCTCCTTCGTGCACTGGGACCGCCGGCTCGACTCGCAACTGGCTGCCGCGCTGATGGGCATCCAGGCGATCAAGGGTGTCGAGGTCGGCGACGGCTTCCTCACCACGACCAGGCGCGGCTCGGACGCCCACGACGAGCTTGTCCAGTCCGACGGCCGCATCCAGCGGGTCAGCGACAAGGCCGGCGGCACCGAGGGCGGCATGAGCACCGGGACCGTGCTGCGCGTGCGGGCCGGCATGAAACCCATCGCGACCATCCCGCGGGCCCTCCGCACGGTGGATGTGACGACGAGTGAGGCGGCGCCCGCTCACCACCAGCGCTCCGACGTCTGTGCTGTCCCGGCGGCCGGCGTGGTGGCGGAGGCGATGGTGGCTCTCGTGCTCGCGAACTCGGTCCTGGAGAAATTCGGCGGGGACTCGATCGAGGAAACCCGTCGCAACCTGGAGTCGTACCTGGCCCACATCCCGGCGAACCTCAAGACGAGCGCGTCCAGCGACGCCTCCCTGTAGTAATGCGGGATGCAGCGAAGCCGACGCAGCAGCACCAGAAGCAGCAGCACCAGGAGCAGCAGCACCAGGAGCAGCAGCATCCAGCCAAACCGCTGTTCCCGCTCGTGTTCATCGGTCCGATGGCCGCCGGGAAGACCCGGATCGGCCGTCTCGTGGCCCGCACCCTCGACGTGCCGTTCGTCGACACCGACGCGCGTATCGTCGCGGACCACGGTGCGATCAAGGAGATCTTCGAGCAGCACGGTGAGGAGCACTTTCGTGCCCTCGAACGCGAGGTGGTGGCGCAGGCGCTGACCGAGAAAGCCGTCGTGTCCCTCGGCGGGGGAGCCGTGCTCGACCCCGACACGCAGGCGGACCTGGCCCGCTGCAGCGTCGTCTACCTGAGCGTGTCGGCCCAGGCCGTGCGCAGACGGCTCGGCGGCGGCAAACGCCCCCTGCTGCGGGGCGGCATCGCCGATTGGAAACGCATCTACAACCAGCGGCGCCCCACCTACGAGGCGCTGGCCAGCATCCGCTTCGACACATCGCACCGTCCGTTGGACGCCATTGCCGATGCCGTCGTGACCTGGACCACAACGAGAACGTGACCGGAGCCATCGTGTCTGAAAATACAGAATCAAAAAACACCTCCCCTGAAAGCGTCGAGCCCGCCACCACTGTGATCACGGTGAACGGAGTCGACAGCTACCCCGTGTTCGTGGGCCGGAACCTCCTGGACGAGGTCGTGGAACAGCTCGGCCCGAAGGTGGCCAAGGTGCTGATCGTGCACACCTCCCACCTCGGTGCCCGCGCGGCCGCCCTGCGCGAGAGCCTGCTCGGCCGGTACGAGGTGCTGATCGCGGAGGTGCCCGACGCGGAGGGCGCCAAGCGGGTCGAGGTGGCGGCATTCTGCTGGCAGGTGATGGGCCAGGCCGACTTCAGCCGGACCGACGCCGTGATCGGCTTCGGCGGCGGCGCCGTCACCGACCTGGCCGGTTTCGTGGCCGCCACCTGGCTGCGCGGGGTTCGCCTGGTGCAGATCCCGACAAGCGTACTCGCCATGGTCGACGCGGCCGTCGGCGGCAAGAACGGCATCAACACCGCCGAGGGCAAGAACTTCGTCGGCACGTTCTACGCCCCGGCCGCCGTGATCTGCGACCTGGACACCCTGGCCGACCTCCCGCGCAACGAGATCCTGGCCGGCTTCGCCGAGATCGTGAAGGCCGGCTTCATCCAGCTGCCCGAGATCCTCGACATCGTCGAAGCGGATGTCGCGGCCGTCACCGACCCGGCCACGCCGCAGTTCCGGCGTGTGCTCGAGCTTGCGATCGGGATGAAGGCCGAGGTCGTCGGGCAGGACTTCAAGGAGTCCGGACTGCGGGAGATCCTGAACTACGGGCACACCCTCGGTCACGCGATCGAGCACGCGGAACGCTACGGATGGCGTCACGGTGCCGCCGTCGCGGTGGGCATGATGTTCGCCGCCGAGGTCGCCCGGCTGAGCGGGCGCCTGTCGGACGCGGCCGTGGACCGGCACCGCAGCATCCTGGAATCGCTCACCCTGCCGACCACCTACCCGGTCGGGCGGTGGAGCACCCTGCTCGCGACCATGCAGCGCGACAAGAAGACGCGCAGCGGCATGCTGCGTTTCATCGTCCTGGACGACATCGGCAAGCCCACCGTGCTCGAAGGCCCCGACGCCTCGCTGTTGTTCGCCGCCTACCAGGAGATCGGCTCCTGACCGGGTGCTGCGCCTATACTGACGTCTGATCCGGGTACATCCCGATCGCCCCTGACCACAGTTGTTCAAAGGTTGCATGACGAGTCCGTGGACCGTTGGTTCTGCGTCGGATCTGAGCGAGGGCAGCTTCGTCAAGCTGGCGCGGGCGCACGAGGCCGCGGTCCTGGACAAGGTGGCGCGGCCGGGTGTGCGCAAGCTGGTGCAGGAATCCTGGGACCGGTCCCTGTCACTGCGACTCGACCCGTCGAGGCTCGCCCCGGAGCGGGAGCTCACGTTCGACGAACTGCGGGACAAACGAGACCAGCACGCCCTGGCGTCCGTTCTGGCCGTGGTTCACAACCTGCTGATCCGTCACTCCTTCGATTCCGGGCTGATCGTGGCGATCGGGGACGAATTCGGCCGGCTGCTCTGGATCGACGGCGACCGGGAGGTGCGCCGGCGTGCCGAGGGGATGCTGTTCGTCGAGGGCTCCGACGGGTCGGAGCGACGGGTCGGCACGAGCGTTCCGGGAACGGCCCTGGCCCTCGACCACGGCATCCAGATCCAGCGCGCCGAGCACTTCAACCACCTCGCGCATCCGTGGAGCTGCACCGCCGTGCCCATCCACGACCCGGACTCCGGTGACATCCTCGGCGTCATCGACATCACCGGCGGAGCCGAGGCGGTGGCCCCCCAGACCCTCCCGCTGGTGGAGGCGGCCGTCGCCGCGATGGAGGCGGAACTGCGCATCCAGCGCCTGAGCGCCTCCGCGGCGGCGCCCACGGTGGCGCGGTTCTTCGGCCGGGCGCTGCCGGCACCCCCGGTGCGCACCTCTCCGGCCCGGTTGGAGGTGCTCGGCCGGGACCACGGTCAACTGGAGAACGACGGCGGCGCCGGGGAGGTCAGCCCGCGCCACGCCGAAATTCTGACCCTGCTGGCGTGGAACCGGGACGGGCTCTCGGCCGACCGGTTGTCGCTGCTGCTCACCGACCAGGCGAACGGGGTCGACAACCTCAGGGCCGAAATGGTGCGGCTGCGGAAGGTGCTGGAACAGACCAGCCCCCGGATCGGCATCGCCTCCCGCCCCTACCGCCTCGAGACCCCTCTCGAGCTCGACGCCCAGCGGGTGCTCGCCTTCCTCGAGCGGGGCGCGCACCGGGTCGCCCTGGGCGCCTACCGCGGACCGGTGCTGCCCGGTTCCAGCGCGCCCGGCATCATCGAGATCCGCACCGAGGTCTCGGCCAGACTGCGCGAAGCCATGCTCAGCGACGCCTCCGCCGAGTTGCTGCTCGAGTACGCGCGCACCGACGAGGCCACCTATGACAGCGAGGTCTGGCGGGCCTGCCTCGAACTGTTGCCGGCCCGGTCGCCGAAACGGGCATCCGTCGTGGCCCGGCTCAAGCGGATCGACGCCGAAATGCAGCAGAGGGGCACCGAGGCCGAGCCTCGCAAGATCCCGCAACGCTGAAGCAACGTTCTCCTTCCTAGGCTCAAGGCCAGGTCCGCAGCAGGCGGACCCCACCGACAACGTCGTCGACGAGGAGAGATCATGACCGTCTATTCCAACCCCGGAACCCCGGGCGCCCTAGTCACCTTCAAACCCCGCTATGAGAACTGGATCGGCGGCGAGTGGGTGAAGCCCGTCCAGGGCCAGTACTTCGAGGACATCTCGCCCGTCAACGGAAAACCATTCGCCGAGGTCGCCCGCGGAACCGCCGAAGACATCGAGCTGGCACTGGATGCCGCCCACAGGGCCGCGCCGGCCTGGGGGAAAACCTCGTCGACCGAGCGCGCGGCCATCCTGAACAAGATCGCCGACATCATCGACGCCAACCTCGAACTGCTGTCCGTCGCCGAGACCTGGGAGAACGGGAAGCCGGTCCGGGAGACCTTGAACGCCGACCTCCCGCTCTCCTCGGACCACTTCCGGTACTTCGCCTCGGCGATCCGGGCCCAGGACGGCGAGCACGCTGAGCTGAACGGCGACATGGTCTCGTACCAGTTCCACGAGCCGCTCGGCGTCGTCGGGCAGATCATCCCGTGGAACTTCCCGCTCCTGATGGCCGTCTGGAAGCTGGCCCCGGCCCTGGCAGCCGGCAACGCGATCGTGCTCAAGCCGGCCGAGCAGACCCCGGTGTCGATCCTGGTGCTGATCGAACTGGACGGCGACATCCTGCCTCCGGGAGTGCTCGACGTCGTCAACGGGTTCGGCATCGAGGCCGGCAAACCGCTCGCCTCGTCGTCGCGGATCCGGAAGATCGCGTTCACGGGGGAGACCTCGACCGGGCGCCTGATCATGCAGTACGCGAGCGCCAACATCATCCCGTCGACCATGGAACTCGGCGGAAAGAACCCCAACATCTTCTTCAGCGACGTCGCCCAGGAAAAGGACGCCTTCTACGACAAGGCCCAGGAAGGCTTCGTGCTGTTCGCGTTCAACCAGGGCGAGGTCTGCACGGCCCCCAGCCGGGCGCTGCTGCAGAAGCCGATCTACGACGACTTCCTCGGCGACGCCGTCGAACGCACCCGCAAGGCGATCCAGGGCAACCCGCTCGACACGAACACGCAGGTCGGCGCGCAGTCCAGCAACGACCAGCTCGAGAAAATCCTGTCCTACATCGACATCGGCAAGAAGGAGGGCGCGAAGCTGGCCCTCGGCGGCGAACGGGTCGACCTCGGCGGCGAGATCAGCGGAGGCTACTACGTGGAACCGACCATCTTCGAGGGACACAACAAGATGCGCCTCTTCCAGGAGGAGATCTTCGGCCCGGTGCTCGCAGTGACGAGCTTCACCGACTACGACGACGCCATCTCGATCGCCAACGACACCCTCTACGGGCTCGGCGCCGGTGTCTGGTCCCGCAACGGCAACATCGCCTACAAGGCCGGCCGGGACATCCAGGCCGGCCGGGTCTGGGTGAACAACTATCACGCCTACCCCGCCGGAGCGTCATTCGGCGGTTACAAGAGCTCGGGGATCGGCCGGGAGAACAACAAGCTCGCGCTCGGCGCGTACCAGCAGGCCCCAGGACTCGACCGATCAGAAGGGAACGGCCATGCCGCAGGAAAGCGTCATCGCATCGATCACCATCCCGGGGGAAACCAGTGCTCGGGTGGAGTTGACCCCGGTCGCGGTCGAACTAGTGCGGAGCCTCTGGGACGAACACGGGCCGCTCATGTTCCACCAGTCGGGGGGCTGCTGCGACGGTTCCTCGCCCTGAGCTACCCGGCGGGGGAGTTCATCACCTCCGACCGGGATGTGCTCCTCGGCCGGCTGGACATCGCGCCGTCCGCAACGGAACCACGCGTGATCGATTTCTGGATGTCTGCCGAGCAGTTCGAGTACTGGAGCCACACCTTCCTCAGCGTCGACGTGGTGCCCGGCCGTGGCGGCGGCTTCTCCGTCGAGGCCCCGCGGGGCGTGAGGTTTCTGCTGCGATCCCGGCTGATGGAGTCGTTCGGGTAACCGGTTGCCCGGCGGCCCTGGCGGGGATTCCTCCCCAGGCCCGACGGCCGACCTGAGCCTGTGCAGACCCGCCCCAGGCCTCCACGCTCGGGCACTCTGGTGCACATGACCAGCCCACTCCGAATCGAAGACGCCGCTCCCGTGACCACGATGACCGAGGCCAGGGAGCGAGTCGCCGACCTGATCGGCCACGCCATCCGCCGGCAGCTCTGGTTCATGATGCTCGATGCCCAGGGATGGCAGATCCCCCTCCTGATCCCCGTGGACGGGATCCCCCTCCGGCCGGATCCGGGTAGCGTCACCGGGATGGCTGCGGCGATCACCGAGGTACTGCGCTGCCACGGGCCCGGAGGCAGCGTCATCCTGACCCTGGAGCGTCCCGGCGCGGCCGCCCTCACCGCCCCCGACCAGGCCTGGGCACGAGAGCTCAGCGTTTCGTTCGGCAAGGTGGTCCGAATCACGGGCATGTTCGTCGCCCACGACGAGGGGGTCTGCGAACTCGTCACCGGCCCTTCGGCTGGAGCGGCAGCCCCGCCAGGTGAGCCCTCGGTCAGGGCGCGAAACCGGGTGTGAAGATGCTGCGGATCAGCAGCACGAGCTGAACGATCAGGCCGATTCCGGTGCCGACCATGGCCGCGATCAGGACCGCCCGGATGAGCACGGTCCAGTCGAAGGAATAGTCCTGGAAGTCGAACGGGAAGACCTCCCACAGGCCGACCAGCACGGCGAGACCGATTCCCAGGGTGATCAGATCGCCCAACGCCCTGATCGGGGGGAGGTCGAGCACCAGATACACGGCGTTCACGATGATGCCGACGATCAGGGAAAGATTGAAGATGCCCAGCACCTGGCTGGTTTCCGGGGTGAGGAAAGGGACGGACTGCCACCCCGGCCAGGCGTTGACCAGATACAGAATCACGGCGTTGACCGCGATCGCAATTGCGAACCCCGCTTTGCGCGCGGCGGGACTCGTCGTGCGTCGTGGAACGGTATCGGTCACGGTGTCTCCATCCCGGGTCTCCCACGTCCGCCTCAGCGTCGCCGGCCCGGCAACCTCAGTGCGTGTCCATCTCCGTGGCCGCCTGGGCCAGTTGGGTCTGGAGTTCTTCGGCATCAACGTCGAGTTGCTTCTCGGTTCGCTTGTCGGCACGGATTCCGGCCTTCTGGAGTTCCGCGGTCACCTCCTCCTTGCCGATGATGATGAGCACCGCCTGACCGGAATCGAGGGCTTCCCCGAGTTCCTTGACGTCGTTGCGGGACAGCGCGCGAGTGAACCGATCAGGCCGCCGGCCGCACCGCCGGCCGCCGTCATCCCGATGATCGAGGGCGGAAACAGCAGGCCGACCACGGCCCCCGCGGCGACTCCCGTCCAGCCCGCGTGCCTCGTCTCCGACCTCTTGATCGTCACGCTGCCTTCAGCCTCCTTGGTGGCGATTGCGGCGTCGTAGGTGCCGATGACCTTGGCATCGTGCATGTCACGCACGACCTCAAGGTCGTCCTTGGCGATCTCCGGATCGTCACATACGCCGAGGAAGAGGAATACCGGCTCTTTTTCTTTAGACATTTTCGGGTACCTCCGTGGTTGAGTGTTTTGGGTGAGTGCTGGACGCCCTCGGTGAGTCCGAGGTCATCGCCCCGCAAAACCCGTTGGTGACGGTACCGACGCGGTCATGGCCTGTCAACCATCAGATGTCGCCGCTGTGAGCGTTCAGGGCGTCGGTCTCAGGCGCCCTTCTCGCCCGGGTGGAGCATGACGCGGCAGTCGATGCACCACCACGCGCCGAGGATGGCTTCCGTCGGCCCCAGACAATCGGGACAGTAGGGGGCGCTCAGATAATCGGGGGAGGAATCCATACCCTGAGTGTGCCGCCGACTCCCGGAACGGGCCAAGAGGATTGCGCGCGGGTGACGGTCTAGCTGGGTCCGGCGGCCGTCCTCGCAGACCTCAGTGTCCTCGCAGACCTCAGTGTTCTAATATCGACCGTATGGCACTCCTGTATCAGGCCGAGTTGAGGCCGTCCAAGATCGAACTCATCGAGGCGTGGGCTCCCACCCAGCCGTGGTTTGCGGGGAGCGCCGGTGCGACCTTCTCGAACGTCGGGTCATTCCGCTTCGACGATCCCGCCGGCGAGGTGGGAATCGAGACAATACTTGTCCGCGCAGGGGACGGCCCACTGCTACAGGTTCCCCTGACCTACCGCGGGGCGGAGCTCGAGGGCGCAGACGAGTGGCTCATCGGCACCATGGCTCACTCGGTGCTCGGCCGGCGGTGGGTGTACGACGGGGCCGGCGACCCGGCCTACCTGACCGCGGTGGCGACGGCGGCGCTCACGAGCGGCGGCCAGGCCCAGCTTCACATCGACATCGACGGCGAGCGGGTCGTGCGGGAGCCGACGGCGTTTGTCGTCGGAAGCGGGACGCCGGCCGCATCCGTGCCCGTGGTGCCCGCGGGCACACGGGTGTCCACCCGGTCTGAGCAGGGAAGGACCGTGGTGGAAGCGAGTGATCTTCGCCTCGTCGTCCTCCGCGTGCTCGGCGCCCCGGGAGCAACGATGCGCGCATTCAGCTCACAGGAGGTGCTCAGCGGCACCTGGTCGGGCCAGGCCGAGCCCCGAGCGCTCGTGCTGGTTCAGGCGGCCCCGGTGCAGACATCCGTGCCCGCGGATGACTGAACGCACCCTGATCCTGCTGCGACACGCCAAGTCGGACTGGTCCGGCCCCGGATCTGACGTCGACCGGCCGCTGGCCGGTCGCGGGCTGCATCAGGCGCCTTCAGCTGGGCGCTGGCTGGCCGATAACGTGGGCGACCTCGATCTCGCCGTCGTGTCACCGGCGACCCGGGCTCGCAGCACGTGGGAGCTGGCCTCGGCTGAGTTGGACACCACACCGGAGACGCGGATCGACGATCGGGTGTACGCCGCCTCCGCGGGTGAGCTCCTCGCCGTCGTTCGAGACCTGCCCGACGACGTCGAAAGCGTCGTTCTGGTCGAGCACAACCCCGGCTTCGAGGGCCTCGTGTCACTTCTCACCGGAGAGTTCGTCCCGATGAAGACGTCAGCCCTCGCGGTGATCGGCTGCATGGGCCCCTGGTCGGCCGCCGGGAGCGTCTCCGCGAGCCTGCGCGCATTGGGACGGCCGCCTCGGGGCCTGTCCGGTCGCTGATGGCCCGCTCAACCCCGCGGTTCAGCTGAGATCCGCGAGGAAGTGTACTGTCGTCGGCGTACATGCCACTACGACGAAAAGGGCGGACAACGGGATGTGAACGGGTTGTGACCGCCGCCTTCGCCCTCGATGCGAAAGGAATGCCCATGACCGAAATCGTCGATATTGAAGCGGCCGGAGCGGAGCCGGAGGACACCCTCGGCCCGGTCGACTGGATCGTCGTGGAGTTCCCGGGCAGCCGGTTCAACGGCTCCATCGGACCCGAAATCGCGTCGTTGGTCGAACAGGGCGTGGTGCGGGTGCTCGACCTGTTGATCATCAGAAAAGATGCCGATGGCGCCCTCGAAGTGTTTGAAATCGAGGACCTCGAGGAGGCGGAGTTGGGCGAATTGCGTTCCTTTGAGACCGCTCTCGCGACGCTCCTCAGCGAAGACGATGTGACGGCCGTCGCCGAAGCCGTCGAACCGGGCAGCAGCGCTGCCCTCCTGGTCTGGGAGAACCTCTGGGCTGCTCCGTTCGGTTCCGCGGTCCGGCGGGCCGGCGGCCAGCTCATCGCGAGCGGGCGCATCCCGACCCAGACGCTCCTGGCGGCGCTTGAGGCAGACCGGGCAGATGAAACAGACGACCTGGAAGGGATCTGACATGCCCATTGCACGCAGAAGAGTCGGCCGTCCGGGAGTGGTCGGTCACGCACCGATCGCACGAACCGCGGCCGTTGTCGGTACCGCTGCTGTGGTCGCCCACGGTGTCGCCCACGGTGTCGACCGCCGCAGCGACCGTCGTGACGACAGGCGCGATCGGCGCTGATCCGAAGCCTGCTGATCCGGGGTTCAGGTGCTCGGAGCCGTGCCGACGACGTAGGCCTTGATGACGTCACGAGTGTGCAGCGGCCCGGTGCCGGAGAGGGGGGCCACCTGGACGGACCAGCGTGGCGAGGACCGGTCAATGCCGTCTGCGCTGCCGGCCCAGACGGCATCTCCACCCGTGCACGAGTAGGTCCCGTACCAGCCGGGGTACTGGGCCAGGTTGTTCCAGACGCCGCCGCTGCGCATCAGACACCGTTCACCGTCGGCGAGCAGCAGGCCGAGGGGTTGCGCGGCCGGTGGTGCGGGGACCGTGGGGAGATCGCCCTTGCTCGTCATCCTGGCCAGGTCGACCTTCCACGGGTCCCGGAAGCAGAGCACGGAGCCGGGGGAGGCGTCCTTCCAGCAGGCGACGGCGTAGACGCTGGAGGGGGAGCAGCTGAGGATGTTGTCGTCGACGGCGACCAGGGAGGGCCGCGCATTCGTCGGGGTGGTTCCGCAATCGACCGTGACAGCGGAGTCGTCCGTGACGGTGAACCCGGCCGCGGGCAGACCGGCCTGGGAGACGGGGCGAACCACGACCTGGTCGGTGGGGGCGGACCCGCTGCCAGTGGTCGACGGTGCGGACGACTGCGCGGTGCAGCCGGTGACGAGCACGAGTGCGCTGCCCAGCACGATCAGGGGCAGTGAGATCAGGCGAAGTGAGCGCATTTCGGCCCTCCTGTTCCGCACGGCCAGGTCTTTCTGGTCGTTGCCGCCGACCAGTCGTCGACCAGTTGTCCCGGCCTTTCGAAGGCAGACGGTACCCGCGGCGAAATCTGGCGTCAAGTCCTCAGGGCCGCACACCGAAGCGGCGGCCCTCGGCCGGGTCTAGATTGAACGACGACACCCCAGGCTCGTTCGCATCGAGGAGGATTTCATGGCCGCACGTGTGCTCTGGTCGCGCATTCTCGTCGCCCTCGGCGGGATCGGGATGGCGCTGGGAGCCGTCGATCCGGTGGAAGGTTCCCTGCTCATCCTTCTCGGCAGTGCCCTGGTCGCGTTCGGCCTGTTTCTCGGCAAGCGAGAGCGACCCGTGCTGCTCTATTCTCTGTGGGTCCTGGTCCTGATCGCGTTCGGCGTCGGGGCGTTGTTCGCACTGAGCGCGGTCGGCGGCATCGGCGGCGGGAGCGGGCGTTCGATGTGGTGGGGAGTGCTGATCCTGCCGTATCCGATCGGCTGGCTGATGGCGCTTGTCGGTGCGATGTACCTGTTGGTCCGATATCTGAGGGACCGCAGGCGCGCGCCTCACCCGTAGCGGCGCTCAGGGGTGGCGCGTCCCCCGGCCGTCGAGGACGGCCCGGTAGCCTTGCTGATAGGTCGGGTAGGTGAAGACGAAACCCGACTCGAGCAGGAGCCGGTTGCGGAGGCGCTTGTCACCGCCGCGGTGGCTCTCGGTCGCGACGGTTTCCGGCAGCGGCAGGCCGAGCTCGGTGGCGAGGAAGTTCAGCACCTCCCGGCTTACCACCGGGGCGTTGTCCACACCGAGGTAGAGGGGTTCGGGCGACTGGTTGCGACTCATCAGGTGCACGATCGCGGCCGCTGCGTCGTCTCGGTGAATGCGGTTCGTGTGCCGCGACTTTGCGGACACGGTGGCGCCGCCTTCCCTGACCTGGGTGATGAGACGCTCCCGGCCGGGGCCGTAGACGCCGGCCAGCCGGAACACGACCGCCGAGGGAATGCGCGAGTGCAGCAAGTGTTCGGCTTCGAGCAGGATGGCGGCGGTTCCGGGCCGGGGGTTCGCCGGCGTCTGCTCGTCGACCCAGCTGCCATCGGACACGTCGTAGACGGCAGTGGAGGAAACCAGCAGGAACCGGTGCGGCGTGACCCGCGCGTCGTCCAGGCCGTCGAGGAGGTTGCGGAGGCCGTCGACGTAGGCCGCGCGGTAGGCCTCCGGGGTGGGGCTGCCCGGGGTGAGGGCGACGATGACGATCTCGGTGTCGGGCGGCACGACCGGCTTCTCCCTGCTGAGGTCGACCGACTGGCCTGAGATGGCCGCGGGGAGCAGCTCTGTTCGACGGCGCAGTCCCACGACGTGGTGGCCGAGCTCCGCGAAACGCAGGCCGACCTCCGTGCCGAGGTCGCCGCATCCTGCGATGAGTACCGTCATCGATCTCCAATGTTCCGTCTAACGGTAGCTTCTCCAGGACTGAAGGGACGGCGGATGCCATGATCGAAGCGGGGGTTGCCCCCAGGCTGCCGCATTCGCCCGGCCGTGCACCGCAACCGCCTGGCCCGGGGGAACATGTTTGCATGGAGTGATCTGAGAATACCGATCATCGCAGCGCCCATGGCGGGAGGTGCGTCCACACCTGAGCTCGTCGTCAGCGTCGGCGAGGCGGGAGGGCTGGGGTTCCTGGCCGCCGGATATAAGACGCCGGATGCGACGGCCCAGCAGATCATCGAGGTGCGGCAACGCACGCATCGCCCCTTCGGTGTCAACGTGTTCGTTCCTGGGCCGCCGCTGACTGACCAGACTGGAGTTGAGTCCTTCCGTGATGAACTGGCCGGGACCGCGCGGGCATACGGTGTGGAGCTGCCACCGATCCGGGTTGCGGATGACGACTGGTTCCCCGAGAAGCTGGCCCTGCTCGCCGAGCTGCGGGTCCCCGTGGTGTCTTTCACCTTCGGGCTGCCGCCGATCGAGTGGGTGCGGGAGCTGGGCGCTGCCGGCTCATACCTGATTGCGACGGTCACATCCGTTCAGGAGGCAGCGCTCGCCGGGGAACGAGGAATCGACGCGCTCTGCGTTCAGGGCACGGAGGCGGGAGGCCACCGAGGGACGTTCACCCCGGTTGAAGAGCCGGGGACAGTACCGCTGGCCGAGCTGGTCTCCGCCGTCCGTGAGGTCTCCCGGCTGCCGATCGTCGCAGCCGGCGGCATCCATTCCGGGGCGCAGATCGCCGCCCTCCGGGAGTCGGGAGCGGTCGCCGTGCAACTCGGAACCGGGTTCCTCCGCACCGATGAGTCAGGGGCCCACCCGTCGCACCAGGCTGCGTTCGCCGACCCGCGATTCTCTCGGACCGTGATCACGCGGGCGTTCTCCGGCCGCCCCGCCCGCGGCCTGCTGAACGCGTTCATCACCGAGCACGACGCCGCCGCACCCCGGGCCTATCCCCAGGTGCACCACCTCACGAAGGGGCTTAGGGCGGCAGCCGGCCGGCGCGGCGACCCGGACGGACTCGCGCTCTGGGCAGGCACCGGATACCGGTCTGCGAAAACCGGGCCTGCTTCGGACGTGCTGATGGGGCTGTGGGAGGAGACGCGCCTCGCGCCAGGCGCGGAAACGGAAAGGGACGTGTGACTGACCCGGTTGCTCGAACAGAGGTGGATCCGCTGCTGCCGGGTTCGCGGGATCCTGCTCAGGTTGCAGGGGGGCCGCGCTGTGGGAATCGTTGACGGCGAGGCCAGCGTCGGGCAACCCTCAGAACGGTGCGGGATCAGGGCCGGGATCGAGCACAGATTCCGGTGCAGGCTGCGGCGGCGGTTCCGGTGCCACGGCACGGATGACCGTGGCCGGCTCGGTCATGAACGAGCGCCCACTCGGTGACATCCACTCCAGAACACCCAATTCGAGGTGCTTGACGCTCCACCCGGTCTCGCTTTTCAGCGCATGGCATGACGGACACAGGTGCGCGAGATTGTCCTCGGCTGTCAAACCGTTGAACTGCCAGTCCAGCGAATGGTCGATGTCCGAATGCGCCGCCGACCGGTTGCAGCCCGGGAACCGGCAGGTTTCGTCCCTCAGCCGGAGGTAGCGCTTGAGGTCGTTGGGCACCTTGTACCGATCCCGGCCGACCGAGAGCACCACCCCCGTCGCCGGATGCACCAGAAGCCGGGTGAAGCTCGGCGCCCCAGCCGCGATCCGCCGCGCGGTGTCGGCGTCAATCGGGCCGTACCCCTCCAGGTGGGCGGGTTCGTCATTGAGACCCATCAGGCTGAACACCGGGACCGTGATGTTCACCGAACCCCGGATGCCCTTGCCCAGTCCCGACGGCGTGACCCCGTTGAGGATGAGATCCTCGAACACGTCCGCCTTCAACTGGGTGAGCGTGCGGTCCTCCTCGGCGCACTGCAGACTCAGCGCCATCAGAGTTCGTAAGCGGCCTGCGCCTTCTCCGCGCTGGCGTAGAAGGTGAGCGACGCCATGCCGTCCGGCTCGGGCTCGAAGAACACGGCCCGGTCCTGCACGGATTTCTGGTGCCGCGCCTTGATCGTCTCCGGGTGCCACCGCTCCCGCAGAATCCGCGCGTTGTACTTCAGCTTCGAGGCGGTGAGAGTCGACGCGGATTTGAGTACCGCCGCTTCGAACTTCGCGCGCCCTTCTGCGGGAACCGACCAGGCCTGATTGATCACCGCCTTGGCGTGCTGGTAGCTGATCTCGCCCGATGCGAGCGCGGCCCGGGTCGCCGGGAGGTCACAGGCCAGGGCCCGGCTCTCCGCGACCAGGTTCTCCGCCGTGCGCTGCGGCACCCGGATCGTGCAGGCAAGTTCGCTGGAGAACTCCCGCTCGGCCACCTCCCGGGCGTCCCAGCGGGCACCCGGAATCCGGGCGGCGTTGTGGGCGATGGCCTGACCGAATCTGCGGGCGTCTTCGATCAGGCGAGCGACCTTGGCCTGGGCCCGGGCAACCTCACTGTGGGCGTCTTTGATCGCGTCGAAATGCCGGCCCATGGCCTCTCGCTCTTCGATCACTGCTGGCTTCATGAGGAACACGCTACGGGCACCCACCGACACGGCCCCGGCATCCGTGGACACCGTGGATAACCTGATCAAACCCACATTGTGGAGGACAAGTCGCACCCCGACAAGCAACACGGAGTGCAGTGGAGAACCGAGGGGAGCCTCTAGGCTGTGGTGATGACCACAGTCCTCGTTCTGAACGGCCCCAACCTTGGACGACTCGGCAGTCGCGAACCCGACGTCTACGGTTCGGCTGACCTCGACCAACTGCGGGCAACCCTCGTGCAGGCGGCACCCGCCGGGGTCACCGTCGATGTGCGCCAGACCGACGATGAGGCCGAGCTGATCCACTGGCTCTACGAAGCCGTCGACGAGCGGATCCCGGTGATCCTGAATCCGGCCGCGTTCACGCACTACAGCTACGCGCTGCGGGATGCCGCCGCCCTCGTCACCAAGGCCGGCCTCACCCTGGTGGAGGTGCACCTGTCCAACCCGCACGCCCGGGAGACCTTTCGCCACACCAGCGTGGTCAGCGCCGTCGCGACGGGAGTGATCGCCGGCTTCGGGTTCAATTCCTACCGCCTGGCCCTGGACTTCATCACCCGTTCCCTGGTCGACAGCACCGACAGCACCGACAGCACCGACAGCACCGGTACAGCCCGCTGACCTGCCGCCGCGGCAGCCTTTGGCTCACAGGGCCGGGGCAACTACACTTGTTTGAGGCCGATTCGGCCGCGCACCTTCCTAATTGAATGGAACACCTTTTCATGGCATCTACCGCCGATATCCGAAATGGCGTCGTACTCAACATCGACGGCCAGCTCTGGGCTGTAACCGACTTCCAGCACGTCAAGCCCGGCAAGGGTGGCGCCTTCGTGCGCACCAAGCTGAAGAACGTCGTCACGGGCAAGACCGTCGACCGCACCTTCAACGCCGGCGCCAAGATCGAAACCGAGAACGTCGACCGCCAGGACTTCCAGTACCTGTACGCGGACGGCGACTCCTACGTCTTCATGGACGTCTCCGACTTCGACCAGCTGCACGTCCCCGCCCTGGTCGTGGGCGACGCCACCAACTTCATGCTCGAGAACCAGAACGTGACGATTGCCCTGCACAACGGCAACCCGCTCTACGTCGAGCTGCCGGCATCCGTCGTGCTCGAAATCACCTACACCGAGCCTGGCCTCCAGGGTGACCGCTCCACCGGCGGCACCAAGCCCGCCACGGTCGAAACCGGCTTCCAGATCCAGGTTCCGCTGTTCCTCGAGCAGGGCACCCGGGTCAAGGTAGACACCCGCACCGGCGATTACCTGGGCCGCGTCAACTAGTGAGCGCGCGCACTAAAGCGCGCAAGCGCGCGATCGACATTCTCTACATCGCCGACGTTCGGCAGATCACCATCCCGGAGT
Source organism: Cryobacterium sp. TMT4-10 (assembly GCF_004403275.1). Taxonomy (NCBI): domain Bacteria; kingdom Bacillati; phylum Actinomycetota; class Actinomycetes; order Micrococcales; family Microbacteriaceae; genus Cryobacterium; species Cryobacterium sp. TMT4-10. Next base: position 50,152 of record NZ_SOGU01000090.1, on the reverse strand, counting down.
CCCTCGCCCTGGAAGCCCAGCGGGCGGCCAACGAGCCGGCCCGGATGGCGTCCTGGCTGTACGCGCGGGAGATCGTCGACGGCGTGGTGGACCACCGCGACGAGATCGACGAACTGATCGAGACGTACTCGCAGGGCTGGACGCTCAAGCGCATGCCCGTGATCGACCGCGCGATCCTGCGCATCGGCATCTGGGAGGTGCTCTTCAACGACGCCGTTCCGCACGCCGTCGCCATCGACGAGGCCGTCGAGGCCGCCAAGATCCTGTCGACGGATGACTCGGCCGGCTTCGTCAACGGACTACTCGGGCGCATCGCCCAAACCGCACCAACCGCGTAACCCGCGGCCAGCCAGGGGGACCGCATGACCAGCACCACGCCCGAACCGTCGAACGAGCCTGCTCCCTACATTCCGGTCCCCGGCTCACAGCCGTACCCGCAGCGGCCCAAGACGAACACGCTCGCGATCGTCTCCCTGGTGTCGGCGTTCTTCGTCTCCCTCGCCGCCGTGATCACCGGGCACATCGCGCTGGGCCAGATCAAGCGCCGCGGCGAAGGCGGGCGAGGCCTGGCCATCGCCGGCCTGATCCTCGGCTACGCCGGCATCGTCGCCACGATCATCGGCGTCGTGCTGTTGATCGTGTTCGCGGCGGCGCTGGGAGCATTCTTCAAAACCGCAACCCACGACGGATCCACCGGCGGGTCGACGTCGCAGGCAACGAGCCCGCCCCGGGCCGGCCTCCCCACCGGCACGGTCGGAGCGGCGAACTTCGACGCGGGGTACCTCGTCGTGGGCACGGGCCCCGACGTGGTCGACGTCTACTTCGACCCGATGTGCCCGTACTGTCAGCAGTTCGAGACGGCCAACGGCGACCAGCTCGCCGCCCTGGTGGCCGATGGGAGCATCACGCTGCGCCTGCACTCGCTGACCTTCCTCGACCGCGCCTCCCTCGGCACGGAGTATTCGTCCCGCGCCTCCGCCGCGCTGACCTGCCAGGCCACGCTGAACCCCGACGCCACTCTCGACTACCTCGCCGCCCTGTTCGCGAACCAGCCCGCGGAGAACACCGAAGGTCTCAGCGACGACGAGCTGGTGGCCCTCGCCGGCGACGGTTCGAGCATCGCGGAGTGCGTCGCATCCGGTGACTACCAGGCCTGGTCCCAGGCCAACACGGAGCAGGCCCTCACCGGCACCATCCCGGATGCCGACATCACGCAGATTCAGGGCACGCCCACCGCACTGGTCAACGGCAGCGTCTACTCCGGCAGCGTCACCGACCCGGCCGAGTTCCTCGCCTTCCTCGGCGCCAACGCCGTCTCCTAGCCCGGCGCCCTGACCCGGGTCAGGTGGAGACGCTGATGCTGGCGACGTTTCCGACGATGGATGCCCACGGGCGGATGTCGTCACCCGGCTGCTTCTTGTAGGGGTGGCCCGTGTGATCGCGGCAGTCGAAGGCGATCTCGGCCTCGAACGCGACGCCGATGGCGTAGGTGTGCGAGCCCTGCAACTGCAGCGTCACCGACAGGTCGGTGAACGCCTGCCGCTGTGAATTGATGATTGACCCGCCCTGCCCGCTCTCGCTGAACCTGAACAGACTGCGTGAACCGAATGGCCCAGGAGCTCCCACTGGCCCGTGACCGGGTCGATCTCCCAGCCGGCCAGATAGGCCGTGCCGCGGTACGCGAAGTGAGCGAACCCGGCCGGTGTGCCGGGCATGTGCCACCAGCGGGTTTCGGTGACGAGATCGATGTCGGCGCTCACGGTGACGGTGGAGAGGCTGGCCCGGGGAGTGATGCTGACGCCGGTACCGGCGAAACCGATGTAGCTCGGGTTCAGCGCGGAGACGTTGACCCAGCTGAACAGGCGGCCGTCCTTCTCCGAGGCGGAACTGCCGGCGGGCTGGCCCTTCTCCGTGTTCGACCACCGGTACCGGTACCGGTGGTCGCCCGGCGGCGCGACGAACCAGTACCTCTTGAAATCAGCCTCCGCCGGAATGTAGAGGCTGTCCGGCCAGGTCAGGGTGAAGACCGGACGGTCCCGGAAATACTGCGAGAATACCGCGTCCCGGTACTTGTGCACGCTCTCGAGCCGGGCCTCCTCGGTGGGAGCCAGGAGCTCGAGTTCGCGCTGCACGGACTCGATCTCCTGACGCCGCAACAGGCTGATCGGTCCGGCTGGTGCGCCCACCTCCGAGGCGAACGGGGACGGGCCCCGAGCTTCCCCTCGTCGTGACGCCTCGTCCGTCGGCGACATTGTCGGTCTCCCTCCGCAGCCTTTCCCGGGTCTGGCCCATCGTTGCCGGTAGCCTAACCGCGGCCGGCGCCCGTTGCTAGGGGGACCGCGGCCAGGGGAGGCGGCGTGAGGTGTTAGGGTGAAATCGGAAAAGATTTCCTTTAACAGCCGTCCGGTGAGGCGGGGAAGGAGGTCAGGTTTATGGCACGAACAGTGCTGAACCAGGCTGACATCACGCGAGCGTTGACTCGGATCTCCCACGAGATCCTGGAGTCCAATCGCGGCGCTGACAATCTCGTGATCCTGGGGATCCCCACCCGCGGTGTGGTACTCGCCCAGCGGATCGCGGAGACGATCCGGCGGATCGAACCGGCGGCGACCGGGGTGCGGGTCGGCTCCCTCGACGTCACGATGTACCGCGACGACCTCGCTCACACCCGCACCCGAACCCCCTCACGCACCCACGTCCCTGGGAGCATCGAGGGGGCCACCGTCGTGCTTGTCGACGACGTGCTGTACTCGGGCCGCACCATTCGTGCCGCCCTCGACGCCCTCGGCGACCACGGCCGCCCCACCGTCGTGCGCCTGGCCGTTCTGGTCGACCGCGGGCACCGGGAGCTGCCGATCCGTGCGGACTTCGTGGGCAAGAACCTGCCCAGCTCGACCGACGAACGCATCAACCTGCACCTGCTGGAGGTCGACGGCGACGAATTCGTCAGCATCGACGGCGGAGACGGCCCAGCGCACGTGGGCGCAGAGAACGAGGACGCGTCATGAGGCACCTCCTGTCGACCAAGGACATGAGCCGGGACGACGCGATCACGCTCCTCGACATCGCCGAGGACATGGCGGATGTCGCCGACCGCGAGGTCAAGAAGCTTCCGACCCTGCGCGGCAAAACCGTGGTCAACCTCTTCTTCGAGGACTCGACCCGTACCCGGATCTCGTTCGAGGCGGCCGCCAAGCGGCTCAGCGCCGACGTGATCAACTTCAGCGCGAAAGGATCGAGCGTGTCGAAGGGCGAGAGCCTCAAGGACACGGCCCAGACCCTCGCCGCCATGGGGGCGGATGCCGTCGTGATCCGCCACCCGGCCTCCGGCGCCCCGCACGTGCTCGCCGAAAGCGGCTGGATCGACGCCGGCATCATCAACGCGGGCGACGGGATGCACGAGCACCCGACCCAGGCGCTGCTGGACGCGTTCACCATCCGTCGTCGCCTGCACCAGGGCGGTGCCCGCGGGAAAGGCCTGGACGGCGTCACGGTCACCATCGTCGGCGACATTCTGCACTCCCGGGTCGCCCGCTCCAACGTGTGGCTGCTCACCACGTTGGGGGCACACGTCACGTTCGTCGCCCCGCCCACGCTGCTGCCGATGGACCTGACGGGGTGGCCGGCCGAGGTGGGTTTCGACCTGGACGCCGCGATCGACTCCGGCCCGGACGTGGTCATGATGCTGCGCATCCAGCTGGAACGGATGAACGCCGCGTTTTTCCCGAACAGCCGGGAGTACTCGCGCCGCTGGGGCCTGGACGATGAGCGTTTCGCCCGGCTGGCTCCGACTAGCATTGTGATGCACCCCGGCCCCATGAATCGCGGCCTGGAAATATCTTCAGCGGCGGCCGACTCGGCCGGCTCAACCGTGCGCGAACAGGTCGCGAACGGTGTTTCAGTGCGGATGGCGGCACTGTACCTGCTGCTGTCCGGCGATCGGGAGGATTCATAAATGTCCAGCGAACGCGCTGCCAGCACGCGCTACCTGATCAGGGGCGCCACACTTCCGGACGGAACCGGCACTGACCTGGTGCTCGCCGACGGACGCATCACCGAACTCGGCTCCGGTCTCTCCAGCGCCGGAGCGAGCGTCATCGACGCCGCCGGCCTGATCGCCCTGCCGGGACTCGTCGACCTGCACACGCACCTGCGCGAGCCGGGATTCGAGCAGAGCGAGACCATCCTCACCGGCAGCCGGGCCGCCGCGATCGGAGGCTTCACCAGCGTCTTCGCCATGGCCAACACCTCGCCCGTTCAGGACACGGCCGGGGTCGTCGAGCAGGTCCTCGCCCTCGGCGAACGGGCCGGCTACGTCACCGTGCAACCCATCGGCGCGGTCACCGTCGGACTCGCGGGGGAGCGCCTCGCCGAACTCGGCGCAATGGCGGCCAGCCGCGCCCGGGTACGGGTCTTCTCCGACGACGGCTTCTGCGTGTCGGACCCGCTGCTGATGCGCAGGGCCCTGGAATACGTCAAGGCGTTCGACGGGGTCGTCGCCCAGCACGCCCAGGAACCGAGACTGACCGAGAAAGCTCAGATGAACGAGGGCGCCCTCTCCGGCGAACTCGGGCTGACGGGCTGGCCGGCGGTCGCCGAGGAATCGATCATCGCCCGCGACGTGCTGCTGGCCGAGCACGTGGGGTCCCGCCTGCACGTGTGCCACGTGTCGACGGCCGGCTCGGTCGACGTCATCCGCTGGGCCAAGGCCCGTGGAATTAACGTGACGGCCGAGGCCACGCCCCACCACCTGCTGCTGACCGAAGACCTGGTCGTCGGTTACGACGCCCGGTTCAAGGTGAACCCCCCGCTGCGCCGCCGGGAAGACGTGGAGGCACTGCGCGCCGGCCTCGCCGACGGCACGATCGACATCGTGGCCACCGATCATGCCCCGCACCCAGTGGAGTCAAAGGACTGCGAATGGGATGCCGCGGCGAACGGCATGGTCGGCCTCGAGTCCGCCCTGTCCGTCGTGCACGCGGCCGTGGTCGCCGGCGGACAGCTGGACTGGTCCGACATCGCCCGGGTGCTCTCGGCCACCCCCGCCCGGATCGGCCGCGTGAACGGCCAGGGCCAGGGGCTCGTCGTGGGCGCTCCCGCCGAGCTCACCCTCTACGATCCGTCGGCCAGCCGGGTCTTCGACCGCGAGGACCTGGCCGGCAAGGGCGTCAACTCGCCCTACCTGACCATGACCCTGCCCGGCCGGGTGCACGCCACCTTCCACCGGGGCTACGCCACAGTGCTGGACGGAATGCTGCGGCCGATCGCGGAGATCGCCGCCCACGGGGAGAACGACCGTGGCTAGGACCATCGCCACCGTCATCACCGTCGCGGTGCTGCTCGGCGTGCTCGCGCTGATGTACCGCAGCTGGCGCGGCCGCGGCCGGCGCGACGCGGCACTGCCGGCCGGTTACCCCCTGCCGGTCGACGCCGGCGCCGAACTGGCGTCCGTCGCCGTGTTCTACGTGGCCACCACCCTGCGCGGCCGACCGCTGGAGCGCCTCAACATCAGCGGGCTCGGCTTCCGGGCCAGGGCACGCCTCGCCGTGACCGAGGCCGGCGTCATGCTGGTCCTCGCCGGCGAGGAGACCGTCTTCATCCCCGGCGCCGCGATCCAGGTGCTCGAGGACGCGACCTACGCCATCGACCGCGTGGTCGAGCCGGACGGGCTGCTTCTGCTGGGCTGGCGCCTGGCCGGGCCGACCACCGGCGCGTCCCGGGTGGACGAGCCCCAGACCGTCGACAGCTATTTCCGAGTCCTTGACCCATCCGACCGCGTCAAACTGAACGACGCCATCCGAACCATTGCGGCCGACGCCCTGCGCCCGGCCACGCATGATGAAAGCGAGGCGTAGCGTGAGCAACGCAGCGACCCCCGACCGACCGACTGCCGCCGTACTCGTGCTCGAAGACGGCCGCCGCTACGAAGGCCGGGCCTACGGCAGCCAGGGCCAGACCCTCGGCGAGATCGTCTTCGCCACCGGCATGACCGGCTACCAGGAGACCCTCACCGACCCGTCCTACGCCGGCCAGATCGTGCTGATGACGGCTCCGCACATCGGCAACACCGGCGCCAACGACGAAGACATGGAATCCCGCCGCATCTGGGTCTCCGGTTTCGTGGTGCGCGAGCCGGCCCGGATCGCCTCCAACTTCCGGTCGACCCGCAGCCTGGACGATGACCTCGAGAGCGGGGGAGTCGTCGGGATCAGCGGCATCGACACGCGCGCCATCACCCGCCACATCCGGTCCGCCGGCGCCATGAGAAGCGGCATCTTCTCCGGTGACCGCTTCGCCATTTCCGACGGCGAACAGCTCGAGCTGGTGCGCTCCGGCGCCGCCATGCGCGGCCGCAACCTGTCCGACGAGGTCTCCACCGTTGAGCCGTTCTCGGTCCCCGCGCAGGGGGAACGCATCGGTTCGGTCGTCGTGCTCGACCTCGGCGTCAAGACGTCCACTCTCAACCACCTGGCCGCACGCGGCTTCGAGGTTCTGGTGCTGCCCCAGTCGGTCACCGCGGAGCACGTGCTCTCGCTGAACCCCTCGGCCGTCTTCTTCTCGAACGGCCCCGGCGACCCGGCCGCCTCCGACGCCCACGTGACGCTCCTGCAGGAAATCCTGCGCGCCGGCGTGCCCTACTTCGGGATCTGCTTCGGCAACCAGCTGCTCGGCCGCGCGCTGGGGTTCCGTACCTACAAGCTGCCTTTCGGCCACCGCGGCATCAACCAGCCGGTCCTCGACAAGAGCACCGGCCGGGTGGAGATCACGTCCCAGAACCACGGTTTCGCCGTGGACATGCCGATCGAGGGCGTGCACGACTCCCGCACCGGATTCGGCAAGGTCGAAGTGAGCCACTACAGCCTCAACGACCAGGTGGTCGAGGGCATCCGCTGCCTCGATATTCCCGCCTTCTCGGTGCAGTACCACCCGGAGTCCGCGGCCGGCCCGCACGACGCCGAGTACCTTTTTGATCGGTTCAGGGAAGTGGTGGTCGCTCATCGTGCGGCCGCCGGAGCAGGAGACGCCAAGTAATGCCCAAGCGCGACGACATCAACAGCGTTCTCGTCATCGGGTCGGGACCGATCGTGATCGGCCAGGCCTGCGAGTTCGACTACTCGGGCACCCAGGCGTGCCGCGTGCTGCGGGCAGAGGGAGTCAGGGTCATCCTGGTCAACTCGAACCCGGCCACGATCATGACCGACCCCGACTTCGCCGACGCCACCTACATCGAGCCGATCACCCCGGAGATCCTCGAAACGATCATCGCCAAGGAGCGTCCGGATGCGATCCTGCCCACTCTCGGCGGGCAGACGGCGCTCAACGCGGCCATCCAGCTGCACGAGCGCGGCATCCTGGCCAAGTACGACGTGGAACTGATCGGCGCCTCCTTCGAGGCCATCCAGAAGGGGGAGGACCGCCAGATCTTCAAGCAGCTGGTGCTTGACGCGGGCGCCGGCGTCGCCCGCTCCTACATCGCCCACACGGTCGACGAGGCCGTCGGGTTCGCAGGCGACCTCGGCTACCCCCTGGTCGTTCGCCCCTCCTTCACGATGGGCGGCCTCGGTTCCGGCTTCGCCTACACCGAGCCCGAACTGCGCCGCATCGTCGGCGACGGGCTGCACCAGAGCCCCACCAGCGAGGTCCTGCTCGAGGAGTCCATCCTCGGCTGGAAGGAGTACGAGCTGGAAATGATGCGCGACACCGCCGACAACACGGTCGTCGTCTGCTCGATCGAGAACGTGGACCCCGTCGGCGTGCACACCGGCGACTCGATCACGGTCGCCCCGGCCCTGACCCTGACCGACCGCGAGTACCAGAAGCTGCGCGACATCAGCATCGACATCATCCGCGCCGTCGGCGTGGACACCGGCGGCTGCAACATCCAGTTCGCGATCAACCCGGCCGACGGCCGCATCATCGTGATCGAGATGAACCCGCGCGTCTCCCGCTCGTCCGCCCTGGCCAGCAAGGCGACCGGCTTCCCGATCGCGAAGATCGCGGCCAAGCTCGCCCTCGGCTACCGGCTGGACGAGATCCCGAACGACATCACCGGCGTCACCCCGGCCAGCTTCGAGCCCACCCTGGACTACGTCGTGGTCAAGGTGCCCCGGTTCGCGTTCGAGAAGTTCCCGGCCGCCGACCAGCGCCTGACCACTACCATGAAGTCCGTGGGCGAGGCGATGGCCATCGGCCGCAGCTACACCTCCGCGCTGCAGAAGGCGCTCCGCTCGCTGGAGAAGCGCGGCTCCTCCTTCCACTGGGGTGCCGAGACCCGCACGGTCGAGGAACTCCTCACCGTCGCGGAGGTTCCGACGGACGGGCGCATCGTGACCGTGCAGCAGGCGCTCCGCCGGGGCGCCACGATCGAGCAGGTCTTCGAGGCCACCAAGATCGACCCCTGGTTCATCGACCAGATCGTGCTGATCAACGAGATCGCCGACGAGATCGCGGCCGCCGAGCGGCTCGACACCGACATCCTCCTCCGGGCCAAGGACCACGGCTTCTCCGACGCCCAGATCGGCGAGCTGCGCGGATTCGGCGAAGCGGATGTCCGCACGGTGCGCCACATCCTCGGGGTGCGCCCGGTCTTCAAGACCGTCGACACCTGCGCAGGCGAGTTCCCCGCGCTGACGCCGTACCACTACTCCAGTTACGACCAGGATACCGAGGTCGTGCCCAGCGACCGCAAGAAGGTCGTCATCCTCGGCTCCGGCCCGAACCGGATCGGCCAGGGCGTCGAGTTCGACTACTCCTGCGTGCACGCCTCCTTCGCCCTCTCCGAGGCCGGCTACGAGACGATCATGATCAACTGTAACCCGGAGACGGTCTCGACCGACTACGACACCTCCGACCGGCTCTACTTCGAGCCGCTCACCCTGGAAGACGTGCTCGAGGTCATCCACGCCGAAAGCCGGAGCGGCGAACTCGTCGGCGTGGTCGTGCAGCTCGGCGGCCAGACCGCGCTCGGCCTCGCCAAGGGGCTAGAAGCCGAGGGGATCCCGATCCTCGGCACCACCCCGGCGGCGATCGACCTGGCGGAGGAGCGCGGACTGTTCTCCGGCATCCTCGACCAGGCGGGCCTGCTCGCGCCCCGCAACGGCGTGGCCACCGACTACGCCGGCGCCGTCGTGGTGGCCGAGGAGATCGGCTACCCCGTGCTCGTGCGCCCGAGCTACGTGCTCGGCGGCCGGGGCATGGAGATCGTCTACGACTCCGCGTCACTGGCCGACTACTTCACCCGGATGGCCGGTCAGGGCATCATCGGCCCGTCGCATCCGTTACTCGTGGACCGGTTCCTCGACGACGCGATCGAGATCGACGTTGACGCCATCTACGACGGCACCGAGCTTTACATCGGCGGCGTGATGGAGCACATCGAGGAGGCCGGGATCCACTCCGGCGACTCGAGCTGCACCCTGCCGCCGGTCACCCTCGGCCGCGCGGAGATCGACCGGGTGCGCGAGGCGACGCTCGGCATCGCCCACGGCATCGGCGTGCGCGGCCTGCTGAACGTGCAGTTCGCCATCGGCGCCGGCGTGCTCTACGTGCTCGAAGCGAACCCTCGCGCCTCGCGCACCGTGCCGTTCGTGGCCAAGGCCCTCGGCATCACCCTGGCCAAGGCCGCCGCGCTGATCATGGTCGGCAAGACCATCGCCGAACTGAAGGCCGAGGGCAAGCTGCCCCTGATCGACGGCTCCAGGGTGCCGATGGATGCCCCGGTCGCCGTGAAGGAAGCTGTGCTCCCGTTCAACCGGTTCCGCACGCCGGAGGGCCTGGTCGTGGATTCCGTGCTCGGGCCGGAGATGCGCTCGACCGGTGAGGTCATGGGCATCGACCGCGACTTCCCGCGGGCCTTCGCCAAGAGCCAGCTCGCGGCCTACGGCGGAATTCCGCTCACCGGCACCGTCTTCGTCTCGGTCTCCGACCGGGACAAGCGCGCCATCATCCTGCCCATGCTGCGGCTGCAGCAGCTGGGCTACACCATCACGGCGACGGAAGGGACCGCGGAGGTCCTGCAGCGGAACGGCATCCGTGCCGGCATCGTGACCAAGTTCAGTGAGAAGGCCGACGAGGCGGACGTGTCGATCGTGGAACTGATCCGCCGCGAAGAGGTGCAGATCGTCATCAACACGCCCGGCGGCCGCACCGCCCGCGCCGACGGCTACGAGATCCGCGCGGCCGCGGTCGCCGCGGACCTCCCGCTGTTCACCACCATCGCCGAGTTGAGCGCAGCCGTTGCCTCGCTCGACGCCATCCGCGGCGGCTTCGAGGTGACCTCGCTGCAGGAGTACACCACCACCCGGACCAACGCGCTGTGAACGGGGGAGACGGCGCGGCCGGCCCGTCGACCTTCGGCGGGCGGCTGGGGCAGGCCTTCTCGCGCTGGGGGCAGCTGTGCGTCGGGATCGACCCGCACGCCTGGCTCCTGACGGACTGGGGGCTGCCGGACACGGCTGCGGGCGCCGAGTCGTTCGGACGGCAGGTCGTGGCGGCCTCCGCCGGGCAGGTGGGCCTGGTGAAGCCGCAGGTGGCGTTCTACGAGCGGTTCGGCTCGGCCGGCTACGTGGCGCTGGAACGCGTCCTGGCGGACGCCCGTGAGGCCGGCCTGCTCGTGATCGCCGACGTCAAGCGCGGCGACCTGGGCACCAGCGTCGAGGCCTACGGGCAGGCGTGGCTCAGCCCCGGTTCGGCCCTCGAGGTCGACGCCATCACCGTGAACGCCTACATGGGCGTCGGCTCGCTCGCGGAGGTCTTCACCCTCGCCGGTGAAACCGGGAAGGGCCTCTTCCTGCTCGCAGCGACCTCGAACCCGGAGGCGGCGGCCATCCAGCGCGCCGTCGTCGCCGACGGGCCGCAGGCCGGCGTCACCGTCGCGCGCGCGGTCTTCGATGACGTTTCCGGCCGGAATGCGGGCAGTGTCACCGAACTGGGCTCGTTTGGGGTTGTGCTCGGGGCGACCCTGGACCTGGCCACGTTCGGCCTCGATCTGTCGTCGGCACCCGCGACCGGGCTCACGCCCATACTCGCCCCGGGCTTCGGTCACCAGGGCGCGGAGGTGTCTAAACTGAGGATCTTGTACGGGGGGTACGCTCGAGGCGTTATCGTGAGTGAATCGCGCAGCGTTCTAGCGGTCGGCCCCGACCGAATCAAAAAGATGATTGCGCGCCGAGTAGTTGAAGCTGGAGCGGCCCGTGGCTGAGAAACGCCCTACCCCACCTGACGTCGACCGGGTTGCAGCCTCGCGCGCAGCCGTGGCGGCCCGCCGAGCGCGCGCCGCCGTTAAAACGCAGATCGCACAAGGAAAACGTTCGGCACTCGAAGTGCTGGCTGCGGCCACGGAAAGCCCGGAGGGCATCGAGGGCCGGCTGCGGGTGACGGAATTCCTGGTGAGCATCCCGGCCATCGGCGTCACCAAGATGCACCGCATCATGGAGAAGCTCGAGATCTCGCCATCGAAGCGTTTAGGCGGCCTCGGCAAGCACCAACTCGCCCGGTTGCAGGACTTCCTCACCACCCGCACCACCTCCCGGCGCGGAGAATCCGCCGCCCGCCTGGTTGTTCTCGCCGGACCGACCGCGGTCGGCAAGGGAACCGTTGCCGCCTACATCCGTCAGCGCTACCCCGACGTGCACCTGTCGGTGTCGGCGACGACGCGGGCGCCCCGGCCGGGCGAGACCGAAGGCGTGAGCTACTTCTTCGTCGACGACGCCGAGTTCGACCGCATGGTCGATGCCGGGGAACTCCTGGAATGGGCGACCGTGCACAACGCCTACCGGTACGGCACCCCCCGCGGCCCGGTCGACGAAGCCCTCAGCCACGGCGACAGTGTGCTCCTCGAAATCGACATCCAGGGCGCCCGTGCCGTTCGCCGGGCCATGCCGGAAGCCCGGCTTGTCTTCCTGCTGCCGCCCACCTGGGAGGAACTCGTGCGTCGGCTGATCGGCCGGGACACCGAAAGTGGCGCCGAACAGACCCGCCGACTGGAGACCGCCAAGCTCGAATTGGCAGCCCAGGGGGAGTTCGATTTCCGGGTCGTGAACCACGACGTGGCCGAGGCCGCCCGCGAGGTCGTAGACTTGTTGAATCTGCGCAAGGCACCGCCGCTGCCATAGCGCCCGTTTTGTCGTGAATTTCCGCGCCGCGTGACTCACGCGACCACCTGCATCATCTGCCCGCTGCTGCCACGTTTCGCAGCACGAACCGCTCTGAAGGAGTGACACCAATGGCCACCAAGCTCACTGGCATCATTGACCCGCCCATCGACGACCTGCTGACCAAGGTCGACTCCAAGTACGCCCTCGTCGTCTTCGCCTCCAAGCGCGCACGCCAGATCAACGACTACTACGCGGACCTGCACGAAGGCAGCCTCTTCGACAACGTCGGTCCCCTCGTCGACTCGACCGTGGAGGACAAGCCGCTCTCGGTCGCCCTGCGCGAGATCAACGAGGACAAGCTCGTCTCCCGCCCCATCGTCGAGTAACACAGCTCGCAGCCAGAGCGCGCAGGATGTCGTCAGGTCGTACGGTCGTCGTCGGGATAACCGGCGGCATCGCCGCTTACAAGGCCGTCAACGTCGTGCGCGCTTTTGTGTTGCGGGGAGACACCGTGCACGTCGTGGCCACGCCGGCGGCCCTGCGGTTCGTGGGCAAGCCCACCCTGGAGGCCATCTCCCGGAACCCCGTGCACACGGACCTGTATGAGGGCGTGGCCGAGGTGCGGCACGTGGCGATCGGGCAGTCCGCCGACCTGATCGTCGTGGCACCGGCCACGGCGAACAGCATCGCGAAGCTGGCCGCCGGTCTCGCCGACGACCTGCTCGGAAACACCATCCTGGCCAGCACCGCCCCGCTCGTGATCGCGCCGGCCATGCACACGGAAATGTGGAACAACCCGGCCACCGTCGCCAACGTCGCGACCCTGCGCGCGCGCGGCGTCACCATCGTCGGGCCCGGCACCGGCCCGCTGACCGGGTCAGACACCGGGGCCGGCCGGATGGCCGAACCGGACACGATCGTCGCCGCGGCACTCGCCGCCCTGGCCGCGACTGAGAACGGCCGCCCGCAGTCGGACCTCGCGGGGAAGCGCATCGTGATCACCGCCGGCGGCACCCGGGAACCGCTCGACCCGGTGCGCTTCCTCGGGAACCGCTCCAGCGGCAAGCAGGGCGTAGCCCTGGCGGAGGCCGCCGCGGCACGGGGAGCCACCGTGATCCTGATCGCCGCCAACCTGGAGGTCCCGGCCCCCACCACGGTTCAACTCCTGCTGGTGAGCTCGGCGCTCGACCTGGAACGGGCCGTCACCGAGACAGCCGCCGACGCCGACGCCGTGATCATGGCCGCCGCGGTGGCGGACTACCGGCCGGCGACCGTACGGGCAGACAAGATCAAAAAGGACGACACCGGGGACTCGCTTGTGCTGGAACTCACCCGCAACCCCGACATCCTGGCCGGGCTCGCGGCCGGGAAGAAGCCCGGGCAGGTCCTGATCGGCTTCGCCGCCGAAACCGAGACCGACCCTGACCTGCTTCTCGCCCTGGGCCGGGCCAAGCTCGCCCGCAAGGGCTGCGATTTCCTGGTGGTCAACCGGGTGGGATGGTCGGAGGGATTTGCCTCGGACCGTAACGAAGTCAGGGTGCTCGACAGCGCTGGAGATATAGTGTGTGAGGCCTCCGGAACCAAGATGTCGGTGGCCCAGCGCATCCTTGACCTGATCGCCTGAGCCTGCCGGGCATCCGTTCACGGGTTGCCGGGCTGTTCGCGGCGCCGGAGTCCTCCGGGGCCGGTCGGGTCGGGTTTTTTCACCATGTTCACTTCAACACGTTGTTCACCGGCGTGTTCATCAACAGAGACGGGCCAGATGAGCGATCTTCGCCTCTTCACCTCGGAATCAGTCACCGAGGGTCACCCCGACAAGATCTGCGACCAGATCTCCGACAGCATCCTCGACGCCCTCCTCGCCGAAGACCCGAACAGCCGCGTCGCGGTCGAGACCCTCGTCACGACCGGCCTCGTGCACGTGGCGGGCGAGGTCACCACCGAGGCCTACGTCGAGATCCCGTCGATCGTGCGCAAGTGCATCACCGACATCGGCTACGACTCGTCGGACGTGTGGTTCGACGGCCGGTCCTGCGGTGTGGAGATCTCCATCGGCGGGCAGTCTCCCGACATCGCGCAGGGCGTCGACAACGCCTTCGAGCGCCGGGAAGAGTCGAGCGTCGACGACTTCGACCGTCAGGGAGCCGGCGACCAGGGCATCATGTTCGGCTACGCCACCCGCGAGACGCCCGAGCTGATGCCGATCCCGATCTGGATCGCGCACCGCCTCGCGGAACGCCTGGCCGAGGTGCGCAAATCCGGCGAACTGGACTACCTGCGTCCCGACGGCAAGACCCAGGTCACCATCGGTTACGACGGCATCACGCCGCGGACCGTGCAGACCGTCGTGCTCTCCACCCAGCACTCGCCGTCGGTCTCCAACGAACGGCTGCGCGCCGAGGTCGAAGAACTGGTCATCCGGCCCGTGCTCGCCCGGGTCGAGCTTGATTCCAGCGACCTGAACATGCTGATCAACCCAACCGGCCGCTTCGAGATCGGCGGCCCCCAGGGTGATGCCGGCCTCACCGGCCGCAAGATCATCATCGACACCTACGGTGGCTCGAGCCGGCACGGGGGGGGAGCGTTCAGCGGCAAGGACCCCTCGAAGGTCGACCGGTCCGCCGCCTACGCGATGCGCTGGGTCGCCAAGAACGCGGTGGCCGCCGGACTCGCCGAGCGACTCGAAATCCAGGTCGCGTACGCGATCGGCAAGGCCTCCCCGGTCGGGCTGTACGTGGAGACCTTCGGCACCGGCACCCTCCCGGACCGTGACATCACCGCCGCGATCCGCGAGGTCTTCGACCTCCGCCCGGCCGCGATCATCGCGTCCCTCGACCTGCTCCGCCCGATCTACCTGCAGACGGCCGCCTACGGCCACTTCGGCCGGGAACTGCCCGACTTCACCTGGGAGCGACTCGACCGGGTCGACGACCTGCGAAGCGCAGCCCGGCTGTGACCTGCCATGTTGTGACCAGCCGTGTTGTGACCAGCCGTGTTGTGACCAGGCCGGAGCGGCGCCGACGACAGGGACGCTGACGGTGACCCGCGCCGGCCTCGTGGCACGCGTGCTGATCGATTCGCCCCTTCCCCAGCTCGACCACCTGTTCGACTACAGCATTCCTCCGGAGCTCGCGGACCTCGCCCTTCCCGGCGTGCGGGTCAAGGTGCCGCTGCGCTCGGCCAGCCGGGTCGCCGAGGGCTACCTGATCGAGGTCCTGGGCGCGCCGGAACAGGCGCAGGCCGAGGCCGGTGCCGAGTTCCAGGGCGCGCTCAGCCCCATCGACGGCGTGGTCTCCGCGGCCCAGGTGCTGACCCCGGCGGTCTGGCAGCTGGCCCGGCGACTGGCCGACCGGGCCGCCGGGAACGCGAGCGACATCATCCGTCTCGCCGTGCCGCCGCGGCAGGTGCGGGTGGAGAAGGCGTGGCTGGCCGCGCGAGCGGCGGCCGGGGCCGACGCCGTGCCGGGCGACGCTTCGAGCGCAACGGATACCGTTGCGTTCTTCACCGACTACCCCCAGGACTCACTCGGCCCGCCCGTGCTGGCCCGGCAGCGGCTCTGCGTCGCCGCAGTGCCCGACCTCGTGCCGCTTCCGGACGGACGCACCATCGGGCTCTGGGCGCGGACCATGGCTGAGCTGGCCGTGGCGACCCTGGCCGCCGGCCGCAGCGCGGTGCTCGTCGTTCCGGACTACCGCGACCAGGACCAGGTGCAGGCGGCCCTCGACCAGCTTGCCCCGACCGGCTCCGTCAGCCGGGTCGACGCCCGTCAGCCGAACCCGGACCGGTATCGGGCGTTCCTGGCCTGCCTCGAGCCGGCGCCGCGGATCGTGCTCGGCAACCGGTCCGCGGTCTACGCGCCCGCCCATGACCTCGGCCTGATCGCGCTCTGGGACGACGGGGACCCGCTGCACAGCGAACCGCTCAGCCCCTATGTGCACGCCCGCGACGCCTCCCTCGTGCGCCAGGGGCAGGCCGACTGCGCGCTGGTGTTCCTCGGCCACTCCCGCACAGTGGAGGTGCAGCGCCTGGTCGAAATCGGCTGGCTGACCGAGGTGCACCCGGCCCGGAACCGGCATCCCCGGGTGATCCCCACCGACTTCCAGTCGGAGCCCGACCCGCAGGCGCGGGCCGCGCGCATCCCCACGGCCGCGTGGCTGGCCGCCAAGGAGGCCGTCAAACACGGCCCCGTCCTGGTGCAGGTGGCCAGCCCGGGCTACGCACCCATGCTCGCCTGCCAGAGCTGCAAGAAGTCCGCCCGCTGCACCACGTGCCAAGGCCCGCTGGGCCTGGCCTCGGCTTCGGCCACCCCGTCGTG
This sequence comes from Cryobacterium sp. TMT4-10, assembly GCF_004403275.1. Taxonomy (NCBI): domain Bacteria; kingdom Bacillati; phylum Actinomycetota; class Actinomycetes; order Micrococcales; family Microbacteriaceae; genus Cryobacterium; species Cryobacterium sp. TMT4-10. The sequence goes on along the minus strand of NZ_SOGU01000090.1, from coordinate 33,742 downwards.
CCGCTGGTGTGGCGCCCTCGCGGCGGACTGGGCCTGCGTGCACTGCGACGGCCGGAGCCTGCGGGTGGTCACCCTGGGCACCGGGCGCACCGCCGAGGAACTCGGCCGGGCGTTCCCCGGCGCACGGGTGATCGTGGCCGACGGCGACCATCAGCTGCAGCAGCTGGGGGCCGAACCGGCCCTGGTGATCGCCACCCGCGGGGCGGAGCCCATCCCGACCGGCGGCTACCGAGCCATCCTGCTGCTGGACGGCGAACGGATGCTCGCCCGCGAGTCCCTGCGGGTCGGGGAGGACTGCCTCCGCTGGTGGTCCAATGCCGCCGCCCTCGCGGGACCGGGCGCCCCGGTGATCCTGGTCGGGGTCGGCGGGGTCCTGGCGCGGTCGCTGAACAACTGGCAGCCCGAGGCTCTCGCCGCGGCGGAATTGTACGACCGGCGCCAGCTGCGATTCCCGCCCGCGGTGCGCGTCGCATCCGTCACCGGCACCGCCGCGGACGTCGCCGTGGCCGTGGTCGACCTGGCCGGGATGGACGGCGTGGACGTGCTCGGCCCGGTCAGCACGGAGCCTGGCAGTGCGGGGCCGGGTAGCACGGGGGCGCCGCTCGTGCGCGCCATCGTGCGCTTCGCGTACGGCAGCACCGGCGACGACGTGGCCCGGCTCCTCAAAGCCGCCATCGTGCGCAATGCGGCCCGGCGTCGGCGCCCCAAGGGGGCAGCGTTCCGCCCCGCGCCTACACTCAAAGTACGATTCGATGACCCGGAGCTGCTCTAAATGAAACTCGTCTTCGCCGGCACGCCCCAGGCGGCCGTGCCCAGCCTGGTGCTGCTGAACGATTCCCGCCACGAGATCGCGGCCGTCATCAGCCGGGCGGATGCCCCGCTCGGCCGTAAACGCCTGCTCACCCCCTCGCCAGTGGCGCAGGCCGCCGAGGAGCGCGGGCTGCGCCTGCTGAAGGCAAACCGCCTCGACGCGTCCGCGACCGAGGAGATCGCCGCCCTGCAACCCGATCTCGGGGTGATCGTGGCCTACGGCGGACTCGTCCGCGAGCCGCTCCTGTCGGTGCCCAGACTGGGCTGGATCAACCTGCACTTCTCCCTCCTACCGCGCTGGCGCGGCGCGGCGCCCGTGCAGTGCGCCGTCATCGCCGGGGACGAACTCACCGGTGCCGCCGTGTTCCAGCTGGTGCCCGAGCTCGACGCCGGCCCGGTGTTCGCCCAGTCGTCCGAGACGATCGGCGCGGATGCCACCTCCGGCAGCCTGCTCGCGGGCCTCAGTGAGAGCGGCGCCCGGCTGCTGCTGCAGGTGATCGATGACCTCGAGGCCGGCGTCGTCTCACCGGTGGCCCAGGTCGGCGAGGTCACCCTCGCCCCCAAACTCACCCTCGCGGATGCCCGCATCGACTGGTCCGCATCGGCGCAGGCCGTGTACAGCCGCGTGCGCGGCGTCACCCCGGAGCCCGGCGCCTTCACGGAGCTCGCCGGCGCCCGCCTCAAACTTCTCGACGTGGCCCCGGCCACGGGGGCCGAGCCGCACCCCGCAGGCCTGATCCGAGAGATCGACAAGAAAGTGCTGATTGGAACGGGAACGGAGCCCCTCGAGCTCGTCACCGTGCAACCGGCCGGAAAGAAACCAATGAAGGCAGTCGACTGGTGGCGTGGAGTAGCGGCGACGGAGGTGGTCGCCTCATGAGCGACGAGCTTAACCGTGACCGGAGGCAGGAACCGCGCCGCCAGGAGCGTCGGCGGGAGCGGGCCCCCACCGACTTCGTGCAGCCGGCCCGCCGGGTCGCCTACGAGGTGATCGCCGCAGTGCGGGAATCCGACGCCTACGCCAACCTGCTGCTGCCCACCCGCATCAAACGGGCGGCCCTGAACACCGCGGATGCCGCGCTGGCCACCGAGCTGACCTACGGAACCCTGCGGATGCAGGGGTTCTACGACCGGGTGATCGCCGAGGCGGCCGGTCGCCCGGTCACCGCGATCGACCCGGCCATCCTCGACGTGCTGCGCCTGGGCACGCACCAGCTGCTCGCCACCCGGGTGGCGACCCACGCGGCCGTCAATGAGTCCGTCGAACTGGCCCGCCAGGTCGGGTCCCGCGCGGCCACCGGGTTCACGAACGGGGTGCTGCGCACCATCTCCCGTTCCACCCCCGAGGAGTGGCGCGACCGCGTCCTCGCCGGGGCCACCGGCGAGGACGACCGGCTCGCCGCGGAGCACTCGCACCCGGTCTGGGTGGTGCGGGCGTTCCGCCAGTCCCTGCGCCTCGAAGGGCGCGAGGTCGAGCTGGAAGACCTCCTGATCGCCGACAACGCCGCACCCCGGGTGAACATGGTGGCCCTGCCCGGCCTGAGCAACACGGAGGACACCGAGGGTCTCGGCGTCGCCAACGCGTTCTCGCCGGCCGGCTTCGTGCTCGCCGGCGGCGACCCCCTGCACATAATGCAGGACAGCGACGGCCGCGTCCGGGTGCAGGACGAGGGTTCCCAATTGGCCGCCCTCAGCCTCAGCCGGGCCCGGCCGATCGCACCGGGAGAGCGTTGGCTCGACCTCTGCGCGGGCCCCGGCGGCAAGGCCGCGCTGCTGGCCGCCGAAGCGCTGGGCGGGGGAGCCCACCTCGTCGCCAACGAACTCGTCCCGGCCCGGGCCACACTCGTGCGCAAGGCTCTGGCCGCCGTCCCGACCGATGTGGCGGTCTGGGAGCAGGACGGCACCACCTTCGCCGACGCGCACCCCGAGGAATTCGACCGGATCCTCCTCGACGCTCCGTGCACCGGGCTCGGCGCGCTGCGCCGCCGCCCGGAAGCGCGCTGGCGCAAGCAGCCCAAGGACGTCGCCGAGCTCTCCGACCTGCAGTCCGGCCTGATCGACGCGGCCCTCGGCGCCCTCAAGCCCGGCGGCATCCTCGCCTACGTCACCTGCTCGCCGCACATCGCGGAAACCCGCGGGATCGTCGCGTCCGCCCTCAAGAAGTGGGGCGACCGGGTACACACCCTCGACACTGCCGCCGTGCTGCAGGGGCTGAGCAGCTCCGAGCTTGACCTCCCCGACGACGGCCACAGCGTGCAACTCTGGCCGCACCGCCACGGCACCGACGCCATGTTCATCACGCTGCTCGAGCGCACCGCATAGCCGGTGCCTCCGGCTCGATCCGGTGCACCGGTGTCGAACCAATTCGACGGAGATTCTGGTCTAAAACCGTGTTTTCAGGTGTGTTTGGGGCCGATTCCGGCAAAATCTCCGTCGAATTCGTTCGGGCGGGTCGGGCGGGTCGGGCCCGCCTGGATTTGCGCCGCTGCGAGGGCCGGGACCCTCCGCCACTCCAGAGTGGCTCACCGCAGTAGGGTGAAAACATGGTCACCAGGATTAACCCCAGCATTCTCGCCGCCGATTTCGCCAATCTCGAACGTGACCTCGGCCGCATCCGCTCGGCTGACCTGGTGCACGTCGACATCATGGACAACCACTTCGTGCCCAACCTGACGTTCGGGCCGCCCGTGGTCGACCGGCTGGCGCAGGTGTCCCCGCTTCCGTTCGACCTGCACCTGATGATCGAAAACCCGGAACTCTGGGCACCGGGTTACGCGGAGGCCGGGGCGTTCTCGGTCACCTTCCACGCCGAGGCCACCACCAACCCGGTCGCCCTGGCCCGGAGGCTCCGCCAGATCGGCGCCCGGGCCGGCATCGCCCTCAAGCCCGGCACGGCCATCGAGCCCTACCTCGAGCTGCTGCCCGAGTTCGACCAGGTGCTGATCATGACCGTCGAACCCGGCTTCGGCGGCCAGAGCTTCATGCCCTCCACCATGCGCAAACTCCGCACCCTGTCCGAGGCCGTGAATAAGACCGGCCTGGACATCTGGCTGCAGGTCGACGGCGGAATCACCGAGGAGACGATCGTGATCGCCGCCGAGGCCGGGGCCAACACCTTCGTGGCGGGCTCCAGCGTGTTCAACTCGCCCGACCCGGCGAAGCAGATCGCCCTGCTGCGCGCCGCCGCGAACGAACACCCGCACGCGCACTAGTACCCTAGACAGGTGAAGACTTTCGACGACCTGTTTGCTGAACTGAGCGACAAAGCCCGGACTCGGCCGGAGGGCTCGGGGACCGTGCGCGAGCTCGATGCCGGCGTGCATGCCATCGGCAAGAAGATCGTGGAGGAAGCCGCCGAAGTCTGGATGGCTGCCGAGTTCCAGAGCGACGACGAGGCGGCGGCCGAAATGAGCCAGCTGCTGTACCACGTGCAGGTGATGATGCTGGCGAAGGGGCTCACCCCCGCCGACGTCTACCGGCATCTGTAGCAGCCGATCGTTTCCGAGCCCGCAAAGATTCTTCCAAACGCAGAGAGTGATCCCATGCTGAGAATTGCCGTGCCCAACAAGGGCTCGCTGTCCGAAACCGCCGCCCAGATGCTGCACGAGGCCGGCTACACCGGTCGCCGTGACCCGCGCGACCTCGTGGTCTCCGACCCGCTGAACGACGTCGAGTTCTTCTACCTGCGCCCGCGGGACATCGCGACCTACGTCGGCTCCGGCGCCCTCGACGTGGGTATCACCGGCCGCGACCTGCTGCTCGACTCGCGCTCCACCGCCCAGGAGATCGCCAGCCTCGACTTCGGCGACTCCACGTTCCGCTTCGCCGGACCGGCCGGCCGCTTCTCCACCCTGGCCGACCTGTCCGGACTGCGCGTCGCGACGAGCTACCCCGGACTGGTCGAGACCTTCCTCGCCGGGCACGACGTCGAGGTGCACCTGGTTCCCCTCGACGGCGCCGTCGAGTCCGCCGTGCAGCTGGGCGTGGCGGATGCCGTCGCCGACGTGGTCTCCACCGGCACCACCCTGCGCAAGGCCGGCCTGGAGATCTTCGGCCCGGTCATCCTGCAGTCCACCGCCGTGCTGATCAGCTCCGAAAACGACAAGCCCGGCATCGCGACCCTGCTGCGCCGGCTGCAGGGCGTGCTCGTCGCCCGCCAGTACGTGCTGATGGACTACGACATCCCCCTGACGCTCCTCGACGACGCCTGCCTGCTGGCGCCCGGCATCGAGTCGCCCACGGTGTCGTCCCTGCACGACCCGGACTGGGTGGCCGTTCGGGTGATGATCCCGCGCCTGAACACGAACCACGTCATGGACGCCCTCTACGAGCTCGGCGCGCGCGCCATCCTGATCAGCGCCATCCACAACGCCCGCCTCTGACGCGGTCGGTCGGCAAACGGTAACGGAGAACAAAAACGTGACTCTCTCGGTGCGGGTGATTCCCTGCCTCGACGTGGCCGACGGCCGCGTGGTCAAGGGCGTGAACTTCCAGAACCTCCGTGACGCCGGCGACCCGGTCGAACTCGCCCGCCGCTACTACGAGCAGGGCGCCGACGAACTCACCTTCCTCGACGTGACCGCGACCGTCGACAACCGCGCCACCACCTACGACGTGGTTCGGGCCACCGCGGAACAGGTCTTCATCCCGCTCACGGTCGGCGGCGGCATCCGCAGTGTCGAGGACGTGTCGCGTCTGCAGGCCAGCGGGGCCGACAAGGTCGGCGTGAACAGCGCCGCCATCAGGCGCCCGGCCCTGATCGGCGAGATCGCCGACCGGTTCGGCTCCCAGGTGCTCGTACTCTCGCTCGACGTCAAACGCAGCGGGCGAACGGAATCCGGTTTCCTCGTCACCACTCACGGCGGTCGCACCGAAACCGACCTGGACGCGCTCGCCTGGGCGCGCACGGCCATCGAGCTGGGGGTGGGCGAACTGCTCGTGAACTCCATCGACGCCGACGGCACCAAGGCCGGGTTCGACCTCGAACTGATCACGCTGATGCGGGAGCTGAGCGCCGTGCCGGTGATCGCGTCGGGCGGGGCGGGGAAGGTCGAGGACTTCCCCCCGGCCATCGCGGCGGGAGCGGACGCCGTGCTCGCGGCGTCCGTGTTCCACAGCGGCCAGTTGACCATCGGCGACGTCAAGCAGGAACTGCGGCGCGCCGGAATGCCGGTGCGCTGACATGCCGCGCCCCACCCGATCCGAAACGGCCCCGCAATGACCGACCAGTCGTCGACCCCCCAGCTCTCCGCCCCGGACGAGGCCCTCCAACGCGCCGTCTTCAACTCCGACGGACTGCTGCCGGCGGTGGTGCAGCAGTGGGACACCGGCGAGGTGCTGATGCTGGGCTGGATGAACCGGGAGGCCATGCGCCGCACCCTGACCGAAGGGCGCGTGACCTTCTGGTCCCGCAGCCGCCAGGAATACTGGCGTAAGGGCGACACGTCCGGGCACGGCCAGTACGTGAAGTCCGCCGCGCTTGACTGCGACGCCGACACCCTCCTCGTGCAGGTAGACCAGGTCGGAGCGGCCTGCCACACCGGCACCCGCACCTGCTTCGTGGGCCGGGGCATCGAGGTCGTGGCCGGCGCTCGCCCGAGCCGGCCCGCCGGGTCCATCGAAAACGCCGACCAGCCGAAGGAATGACCATGGCAACGGATGACACCAGCCCCGCCGGTTCCACGGCGGCCGCATCCACCACGCCGGAGCGGTTCTCCGCCCTCCTGACCGAGCACCGCGTGATCCCCGTGGTACGCGAACTGTTCGCCGACGGGGAGACCCCGGTCGGCATCTACCGCAAGCTGGCGGCCGGCCGGCCGGGCAGCTTCCTGCTCGAGTCCGCGGAGCAGGGCGGCATCTGGTCGCGGTTCTCCTTCGTGGGAGTGTCCTCCTTCGGTGTACTCACCCAGCAGGGCGACGAGGCCCGTTGGCTCGACTACGGCATGTCGGCCGCCCGCGCGCTCGGCGACGTCGTCGACCTCGGACCCTTGGCGGCGCTGGCCGCGCTCCACGCCCGGTGGGAGACGCCGAAAATGCCGGGGCACCCGCCCCTCACCGGCGGTCTGGTCGGTTTCATCGGCTGGGAGGCGATCCGGCAGATCGAGCACCTGCCGAATCGCCCGCCCGCCGACTACGAGGTGCCGGGCCAGGCCTTCAGCTTCGTGGCCGACCTCGTCGTGATCGACCACAAGTACGGCACCGTGCAGTTGATCGCCAACGTGCTCAACGACGGGTTCGACACCCCGGACGTCCTGTGGGCGTCGGCGCAGCACCGTCTGGATGCGCTGCAGACACGGCTGGCCGAGCCCTCGGAGGCCTGGCTGGCCGAGGTCGACCTGTCCACGCCCGCCAGCCCCGCCAACCGCACGAAGCGGGAGGATTTCCTCGCCTCGGTCGACGTCGCCAAGGACCACATCGTCGCCGGCGACGTGTTCCAGGTCGTCATCTCCCAGAGGTTCGACCAGGAATGCACGGCCGACCCGATCGACGTGTACCGGGTGCTGCGCAGCCTCAACCCGTCCCCGTACATGTACCTGCTCAGCCTCGAGTCACCGGCCGGGGACGGCTACTGGATCGTCGGTTCCTCCCCGGAGGCACTCGTCAAGGTGCAGAACGACCGGGTCTTCACTCACCCCATCGCCGGCTCGAAGCCCCGCGGGGCGACCCCGGAAGCCGATGCCGCATTCGAGACAGAGCTGGCCGGCGACCCGAAGGAACGCGCCGAGCACCTGATGCTCGTCGACCTCGCCCGCAACGACCTGCTCAAGGTGTGCGCCGCCGGCTCGGTGGAGGTCACCGAGTTCATGCGGATCGAACGGTTCAGCCACATCATGCACCTGGTGTCCTCGGTGGAAGGCAACCTGCTGCCGAACCGGTCGGCCATCGACGTGTTCCGGGCCACCTTCCCGGCCGGCACCCTCTCGGGGGCGCCGAAACCGAGGGCGCTGGAGATCATCGACGACCTCGAACCGGCCCAGCGCGGCGTGTACGGGGGAGTGGTCGGCTACTTCGGCTTCGCCGGCGACGCGGACCTGGCCATCGCCATCCGCACCGCCACGATCATGAACGGCGTCGCCCGGGTGCAGGCCGGCGGTGGCCTGGTCGCCGATTCCGACCCCGCCTCGGAGTACCAGGAATCGCAGAACAAGGCCGCCGCCCCGCTCCGGGCCGTCGCCGTGGCCAACGCGATGAAGAGGGTGCGCTAGATGCCCTCTTCCCGGCGGCTCAAGCTCGCCCACGTCCTGGTCGTGCTGCTGGCCAGCGGACTGGCCCTGCTCGCCTGGACGCAGACCTGGGTGAACGCCGTCGTGGCACAGTCCGGCACCGCCCGGCAGAGCCTCGAGGTGACGGGCGCGACCGCGTCGCCGGCACTCACCGCCCTGGCCATGGCCGGGCTCGCCCTCGCCGGCGCCCTCACGATCGCCGGCCCGGTGATCCGGTTCGTTCTGGGCCTCCTGGAGGTGCTGCTCGGGCTCTCCGTTTTTCTGGCGGCGCTCACCGCAGTCACCGGTCCGGCCGCGGCCAGCGCGGGTGCCATCACCAAGGCCACCGGGGTCTCGGGCAGGGAGTCCGTCCTGGACGGGGTGGTCTCCGCAGTAGCGACGCCGTGGCCGTACCTGGCGCTGCTCGCCGGCGTCGTGATGGCCGCCGTGGGCGTCAGCGTCCTGGTCACCGCCCGCCGCTGGCCCGGACCGACGACCCGCTACCAGGCCGTGCGCTTCGCCCCGGCCGATTCCACCGGCGGGACGGACGCCGCGGCCGCCGGCGTCGACACCGGGCACGACGCCGTCGACGACTGGGACGGCTTGAGCCGCGGAGAAGACCCCACGGCACAGCGCTGACTCCGGTGCCAATCGAGACCTGAATCGCCGCAGCGCGAAGCTGCACGAGAAGGCCGGGGAACCCTGAGGCCGCTAGACTTGTTTTGCCCGTCAACGCACAAAAGGAGAACCATGAGCTTCGAATCGGTAGACCCTGGCGAAGGCCATTCGATCGCCGCCTGGACCGCCGTGACCATCATGCTGCTGGCCATCGCGATCGGGACCGTCGCGTTCTTCCTCGCGGTGGAATGGCTCGTCTGGGCATCCGCCGGTCTTCTGGTCGTCGGTCTGCTCACCGGCTGGGTGCTCGCCAAGGTCGGCTACGGCGTGGCCGAGCACGAGTCCTCGCACCAGGGTCACTAGTCGAGTGCTGTCTGATCTTCTAGCCGGGGCGGTCGCCGACGCGGAAGCGCGTCGCGTCACCCGTTCCTTCGACGTCGTCCAGGCGGCGGCCCTCATCCGGGCGCCGGCCATCGATGCCCTGTCGGTGCTCGCCCCGGCGCCACGCGTCAAGATCATCGCCGAGGTCAAGCGGGCCAGCCCCTCCCGGGGAACCCTGGCCGAGATCTCCGATCCCGCGGCACTCGCCGTCTCCTACGAGTTCGGCGGCGCCAGCGCGATCAGCGTCCTCACCGAGGGCCGCAAGTTCCTCGGGTCGCTCTCCGACCTGGAGCAGGTGCGTTCGGCCGTGCAGATTCCGGTGCTCCGCAAGGACTTCATCGGGCTTCCGTACCAGGTCTTCGAAGCCCGGGCCGCGGGCGCCGACATGGTGCTGCTGATCGTGGCGGCCCTGGACCAGGCCACACTGGTCTCCCTGCACGACCTCGTGCGCGAACTGGGCATGACCGCCCTGGTCGAAACCCACAGCGCCGACGAGGTCGACCGAGCCCTCGATATCGGCGCGAGCCTGGTCGGCGTGAACGCCCGCGACCTGACGACCTTCGAGCTGGACCAGGACCTGTTCGGCCGGCTGGCCGGCCGGATCCCCTCCGGCGTTGTCCGGGTCGCCGAATCCGCTGTCAAGACGGCCGCGGACGTGGCACACTATCGCGCGGCCGGCGCCGACGTCGTGCTCGTCGGCGAAGCCCTCGTCACCAACGATCCCATCCGCACCCTCACCGAATTCCTGGCGGTTTGAATGTCCTCCCCACTCGACTCAGAATCCCTCCGGGCGCAGGCGGGCCCCTACTTCGGTGAATTCGGCGGGAGGTTCGTGCCGGAATCCCTCGTCGCGGCCCTCGACGAACTCACCAGCGAGTACGCGCTGGCCCGTCAGGACCCCGCATTCGCGGCCGAGCTGACCGAACTGCACCGCAGCTACACCGGTCGGCCCTCCATCATCACCGAGGTGCCGCGGTTCGCCGCGCACGCCGGCGGCGCCCGCATCATCCTCAAGCGGGAAGACCTCAACCACACCGGCTCGCACAAGATCAACAACGTGCTCGGGCAGGCCCTGCTGACCAAGCGGATCGGCAAGACCCGCGTGATCGCCGAGACCGGCGCCGGCCAGCACGGGGTGGCCACCGCCACCGCGGCCGCCCTGTTCGGCCTCGACTGCGTGGTCTACATGGGCGAGGTGGACACGGAGCGGCAGGCCCTGAACGTGGCACGGATGCGCCTGCTCGGTGCCGAGGTCGTGTCGGTCACGACCGGCTCCCGCACCCTCAAGGACGCCATCAACGAGGCCATGCGCGACTGGGTGACCAACGTCGAGACCACCAACTACATCTTCGGGACCGTGGCCGGCCCGCACCCGTTCCCGGCCATGGTGCGCGACTTCCAGAAGATCATCGGCGAGGAGGCCCGCCAGCAGGTCCTCGACCTCACCGGCCGCCTGCCCGATGCTGTCACCGCCTGCGTCGGCGGCGGCTCCAACGCCATGGGCATCTTCCACGCGTTCCTGGACGACCCCGACGTCGCCCTGTACGGCTACGAGGCCGGCGGGGAGGGCGCGGAAACCCTCCGCCACGCCGCGACGATCACGAAGGGACGTCCCGGCATCCTGCACGGCGCGCGCAGCTTCCTTCTGCAGGACGAAGACGGCCAGACCGTGGAGTCGCACTCGATCTCCGCCGGCCTGGACTACCCGGGCGTCGGCCCGGAGCATTCGTGGCTGGCGAGCATCGGCCGTGCCACCTACCTGCCGGTCACGGACGCCGAGGCGATGAGCGCCCTGCGCCTTCTCAGTCGAACCGAGGGCATCATCCCGGCCATCGAGTCGGCACACGCCCTCGCCGGAACCCTCGACCTCGGCAAAAAGCTCGGCCCCGACGCCACCATCCTGGTCAACCTGTCCGGCCGCGGCGACAAGGACATGGAAACCGCGGGTCGGTACTTCGACCTGCTCGACAAGGGCGCGGAACAGCTATGAGCAACTCGGCAGTGACAGGCAACCCGGCAACAGGCAACCCGGCAGCGCGCCACCCGGCAGCGGGCGGCAGCACGGTCGAGGCCACCATCGCGCGGCGCCGCTCCGAGGGCGGCGGCGCCCTGATCGGGTATCTGCCGGTCGGATTCCCCACGCTCTCCGAGAGCATCGACGCGGCCGTGGCCCTGGCCGACAACGGCGTCGACATCCTCGAGCTCGGCCTGCCGTATACCGACCCGGTGATGGACGGCCCGGTCATCCAGGCCGCCACCCAGAGGGCCCTGGCGAACGGTTTCCGACTGCGCCATGGCATCGAAGCCGTGGCCGCGATCACCGCGCAGGTCGACGTGCCCGTGTTGGTGATGACCTACTGGAACCCCATCGTGCAGTACGGGGTCGATCGTTTCGCCGATGACCTGCTCGCCGCGGGCGGCGCCGGCCTGATCACGCCCGACCTGATTCCCGACGACTCGGCGGACTGGGTCGCCGCGAGCGAACGCACCGGTCTCGACCGGGTGTTCCTGGCCGCTCCGTCCTCCTCGGACGCCCGCCTGAAGCAGGCCGTCGAGGCGAGCCGCGGCTTCGTCTACGCCGTGTCCACCATGGGGATCACCGGTGCCCGCGGCGACGTCGACTCCGCCGCCCGCATCCTGATCGACCGGCTGCGGGCCGCCGGCTCGACCAGCGCGTGCGTCGGCCTCGGCATCTCCACGCCGGAACAGGTTCGCGAGATCCTCGGCTACGCGGACGGCGCCATCGTCGGATCCGCCCTCGTCAAGGCGCTCTCCGACGGGGGAGTGCCGGCAGTCGCCGCCCTCGCCCGTGAGCTCGCGGCCGGCGCGCGGGAGATCCGGCCCGCCAGCTAGGGTAAATTGACCCCGGCGGTCGATCGTTCGCCCCCGGGTGGCCGACGCCACGATGAAAGGTAGTCCCCAGGTGTTTATACCTCTGAGCATTCCGAGCCCGAGCCCCGAGTGGAGTTCCTTCACGCTCGGACCGTTCACCATCCACGCCTACGCCCTATGCATCCTCGCCGGGATCATCGCGGCGACCGTGATGACCTCCCGCCGCCTGACCCAGCGCGGCGGCGAGCCGGGAGTGGTCCTGGACATCATTCTCTGGGCGGTACCGCTCGGAATCGTGGGCGCCCGGTTCTACCACGTGCTCACCCACCCCGGCGACTACTTCTACGAGGGCGCCGACCCGCTGGAGGTCTTCGCCATCTGGAACGGCGGCAACGCCATCTTCGGAGCGCTCCTCGGTGGGGCCGTCGGCGCGTTCATCGGCTGCCGCATGGCCGGGGTGCGCTTCTGGTCTTTCGCCGACGCCCTCGCTCCCGGCATGCTCGTCGCGCAGGCCCTGGGACGCCTCGGCAACTGGTTCAACCACGAGCTCTTCGGACTGCCGACCACCCTGCCCTGGGGACTGCAGATCGAATCTACCAACCAGGCCTTCCCCCTCGGGCTGCCCGCCGACACCCTGTTCCACCCCATGTTCCTCTACGAGATGATCTGGAACTTCCTCGGCGTCGCCGTGATCCTGCTGCTCGAACGCAAGCTCACCCTGCGCTGGGGCAAGGCCTTCGGCGTCTACCTGATCTGGTACGGCGTCGGGCGTAGCTTCTTCGAGTCGATCCGGGTCGATCCGAGTGAGATCTTCCTCGGCATCCGTACCAACATCTGGGCTGCCTTTGCCGCCATCCTGCTCGGAATCATCCTCATCGCGGTGCAGACCCGACGCCACACCGGCGTCGAGGTCAGCCCCTATGTTCCGGGCCGCGAGTGGAAGGGCTCCGACGCTGAGGTAGAATCTGATGAGTTTGACTCGGACTCAGAGGATCACGGTGATGAAGCCGCAACCCCCGCCGAATCTGACGACGTTGCAGCCACAAGCACCAGCAACTCGCGCCTCTAGGCCCAGGTAGCCTTCAGCCTGGACCACGGCTTGTGTCCCGGTATGACGGGCCGCCGCGCACATGTATACCTGAGCGGGCCAGCGTCGTCCCCACTTGCCAGTCATCTTCCTGAGGACGGTCCCATGCCGCAAACACCCCTCTTCTCGCGCTTCAGCAGTGTGCCGGAGTCGCAAGGACTGTACAACCCTGCCGACGAACGCGATGCCTGTGGCCTCGCCATGGTGGCCACCCTGCGCGGGTCCGCCGGGCATGACATCATCACCCTCGCCCTCGATGCGCTCCGCAACCTCGAGCACCGCGGCGCCGTCGGGTCCGACGCCGGCACCGGTGACGGGGCGGGCATCATCACGCAGGTCCCCGATGAATTCCTGCGCGCCGTCACCGACTTCGCCCTGCCGGTCGCGGGCCGCTACGCGGTCGGCAACGTGTTCCTGCCGACCAACCCAACCGCCAGGAGTGGCATCAAGCGTCAGATTTCCCGGATCGCCCTGGAAGAGGGCCTGGTCATCCTGGGCTGGCGCGAGGTGCCGGTCCGCCCCGACGAGGTCGGCAACCTGGCCCGCGCGGCGATGCCCGCGATCCAGCAGCTGTTCGTGCAGAGCAGCCGGACGACGGAGGCCGGAGAGACGCTGGGCGACATCGCCCTGGACCGCCAGGCCGTGCGGCTCCGGAAGCGTGCCGAACGCGAATTGGAGATCTACTTCGCCTCCCTGTCGTGCCGGACCATGGTCTACAAGGGCATGGTCACCACGCTGCAGCTGGAGCCGTTCTACCCTGACCTGTCCGACCCGCGTTTCGTCTCGAAGCTCGCGCTCGTGCACTCCCGGTACTCGACGAACACGTTCCCGTCCTGGCCGCTGGCCCAGCCATTCCGCATGATCGCCCACAACGGTGAGATCAACACGGTGCAGGGCAACCGCAACTGGATGCAGGCGCGCCAGTCCCAGCTCGAATCCGAGCTGCTCGGCGACCTCGCCCCGCTGCTGCCGATCGTCACCCCCGGTGGCAGCGACTCCGCCTCGTTCGACGAGGTCGTGGAGCTGCTCAGCCTCTCCGGGCGTTCGCTCCCGCACGCCGTGATGATGATGGTGCCGGAGGCCTGGGAGAACCAGACCGACCTCGACGAGGATCGCCGCGCGTTCTACGAGTACCACTCCATGCTGATGGAGCCGTGGGACGGTCCGGCGGCCATCGTCTTCACCGACGGTTCGCTCGTCGGCGCGACCCTGGACCGCAACGGGCTGCGCCCCGGCCGGTACCTGATCACCGATGACGGCCTGGTCGTACTCGCGAGCGAGATCGGGGTGCTCGACATCGACCCCGCGCGCGTGGTGCGCAAGGGCCGGCTCCGTCCTGGAAAGATGTTCCTCGTGGACACAGTCGCCGGAAGGCTGATCGAAGACGACGAGATCAAGGCTGAACTCGCCGCCAGCGAACCCTGGGGCACCTGGCTGGATGCCGGACGGATTAACCTGAAGGACCTGCCCGACCGGGAGCACATCGTGCACCCGCCGGCATCCGTCGTGCGTCGCCAGCGCACGTTCGGCTACACCGAGGAAGAGGTGCGGATCCTGCTCGCACCGATGGCCCGCACCGGCGGGGAACCGCTCGGCGCGATGGGCTCCGACACTCCCATCGCCGTGCTCAGCGACCGGCCGCGGCTGATCTTCGACTACTTCACGCAGCAGTTCGCGCAGGTGACCAACCCGCCGCTGGACTCGATCCGCGAGGAGGTCGTCACCTCGCTCCGGCTCGGTCTCGGCCCGGAGCGCAACCTGCTGTCGGTCGGCCCCGAGCACGCCCGGCAGGTCGTGCTCGACTTCCCCGTCATCGACAACGACGAGCTGGCCAAGATCCAGCACATGGACCCCGTCCCCGGCAGCCGCACCACCACGACCATCCGCGGCCTCTACCGGTTCGAGGACGGCCCTGACGCCCTCGCCGCACGCATCGAGGAGATGTGCGCCGAGGCCGACGCTGCCATCGACGAGGGCGCGATGTTCCTCGTGCTCTCGGACCGAGATTCCAACAAGGATTTCGCGCCGATTCCGTCGCTGCTGATGATCGCCGCCGTGCACCACCACCTGATCCGCACCGAGAACCGGATGAAGGTCGGCATCGTGGTCGAGGCCGGTGACGTGCGCGAGGTGCACCACGTTGCCCTCCTGATCGGCTACGGCGCCTCCGCGGTCAACCCGTACCTCGCGATGGAAACCTGCGAGGACCTCGTGCGCAGCGGATTCATCACCACCGGCACGCCGGAGCAGGCCGTGCGCAATGTGATCAAGGCCCTCGGCAAGGGCGTGCTCAAGATCATGTCCAAGATGGGCATCTCCACCGTGTCGTCCTACGCCGGCGCCCAGACCTTCGAGGCTGTCGGCCTCAGCCAGGACTTCATCGACCAGTACTTCACCGGCACCACCAGCAAGCTCGGCGGCATCGGCATCGAGGTCATCGCGGCCGAGAACGAGGCCCGGCACGCGGCGGCGTACCCGGAGGACGCGGCCGTCACCGCCCACGAACGCCTCGCGACCGGCGGCGAGTACCAGTGGCGCCGGGAAGGATCCCCGCACCTGTTCAACCCGGACACCATCTTCCGGCTGCAGCACTCCACCCGCACGCGCCGCTACGACATCTTCCGCGAGTACACCAAACTCGTCGACGACCAGGCGTCGAGCCTGATGACCCTGCGCGGCATGTTCACCTTCAACACCGGCAAACGGCACGCCGTACCGCTGGACGAGGTGGAATCCGTGGCGTCGATCGTGAAGCGTTTCGCGACCGGGGCCATGAGCTACGGCTCGATCTCGGCCGAGGCGCACGAGACCCTCGCGATCGCGATGAACCGTCTCGGCGGCAAATCAAACACGGGCGAGGGCGGCGAAGACCTCGACCGCCTGCTTGACCCCGAGCGCCGCAGCGCGGTCAAGCAGGTGGCCTCCGGGCGGTTCGGCGTCACGAGCATGTACCTCTCCCACGCCGACGACATCCAGATCAAGCTCGCCCAGGGGGCCAAGCCGGGCGAGGGCGGCCAGCTGCCGCCGACCAAGGTCTACCCGTGGATCGCCCGCACCCGGCACGCGACCGCCGGGGTCGGCCTGATCTCGCCGCCTCCCCACCACGACATCTACTCGATCGAGGATCTCAAACAGCTGATCTTCGACCTCAAGCGCGCGAACCCCGAGGCACGAATCCACACCAAGCTGGTCAGCCAGTCCGGCATCGGAGCGGTGGCCGCCGGGGTGGCCAAGGCACTCTCGGACGTGATCCTGATCTCCGGCCATGACGGCGGAACCGGGGCGAGCCCGCTGAACTCACTCAAACACGCGGGCACCCCGTGGGAACTCGGCCTCGCCGAGACCCAGCAGACCCTCATGCTCAACGGCATGCGCGACCGGGTCGTGCTGCAGGTGGACGGCCAGTTGAAGACGGGCCGTGACGTCATCATCGGCGCCCTGCTCGGCGCCGAGGAATTCGGTTTCGCCACTGCTCCCTTGATCGTGGAAGGGTGCGTGATGATGCGCGTCTGCCACCTCGACACCTGTCCCGTCGGCGTCGCCACCCAGAACCCGGAGCTGCGAAAGCGGTTCACGGGCAAGGCGGAGCACGTGGTCAACTTCTTCGAGTTCATCGCCCAGGAGGTGCGGGAGTACCTCGCCGAACTCGGATTCCGCAGCCTGGACGAGGCCATCGGGCACCGCGAGGTCCTGGACGTGAACGGTGCCCTCGCCCACTGGAAGGCGTCGGGGCTCGACCTGGCTCCGATCCTGGTCGGCCCTGACTTCTCGGCCGACGAGCCGCGCCAGTCCGGCCGCGAACAGGAACACGAACTCGAGCTCCACTTCGACAACGAACTCATCCGGCAGAGCGCCAGTGTGCTCGAACACGGCGGCCAGGTCAGGATCACCCTGCCCATCCGCAACACCGAACGGGCCGTCGGCACCATGCTCGGGCACCGGGTCACCATGCGCCACGGTGCACAGGGCCTGCCCGCCGGGTCGATCGACGTCACCCTGACCGGCAGTGCGGGACAGTCGTTCGGCGCCTTCCTTCCCGGTGGCATCACCCTGCGCCTGGAGGGCGACTCGAACGACTACGTCGGCAAGGGGCTCTCCGGCGGACAGATCACCGTGCGACCCGACCGGGGCAGTCTGTTCCCGGCCGAACAGAACGTGATCGCCGGCAATGTCATCGGCTACGGAGCCACCCAGGGCAGCATGTTCATCCGCGGCATCGTGGGGGAGCGGTTCCTGGTGCGCAACTCCGGTGCCACCGCCGTCGTCGAGGGGGTCGGGGACCACGCCCTCGAATACATGACCGGCGGACTGGCCGTCGTGCTGGGTGAGACCGGGCGCAACCTCGGGGCCGGCATGTCCGGGGGAACGGCCTACGTGTACGGCCTCCGCACCGAGAACGTCAACCGCCAGGCCCTCGACTCGGGCGAACTGACGCTGCTTCCGCTCGGCGGCGCCGACCGTGAGATCGTTCAGGACCTGCTCGAACAGCACCGGGACCAGACCGAGTCGGTTCTGGCGTCGCGGCTGCTGTCCGACCTCGAAACCACCATGTCCACATTCGTCAAGGTGCTGCCGCGCGACTACGCGGCCGTCCTGGCCACCAGGCAGAACGCCGTCACCGAGGGGCTCGACCCCGATGGAGACGTTGTCTGGAGCCGCATTCTGGAGGTAACCAATGGCTGATCCGAAGGGATTCCTCAAGACGACTGAGCGTGAGCTTCCCGCGCGTCGTCCCGTGTCCGTGCGACTCATGGACTGGAAAGAGGTCTACGAGCAGGGTGATGCCGCGCAGCTGAAACGCCAGGCCGGACGGTGCATGGACTGCGGCGTGCCGTTCTGCCAGCAGGGCTGCCCGCTGGGCAACATCATCCCCGAGTGGAACGACCTCACCTGGCGGGACGAGGGCCGGCAGGCCATCGAACGCCTGCACACCACCAACAACTTTCCGGAGTTCACCGGGCGGCTTTGCCCCGCGCCCTGCGAGTCGTCGTGCGTGCTGGGCATCAGCCAGCCGCCGGTCACCATCAAGCAGGTCGAGGTGTCCATCATCGACCAGGCGTTCGCCAACGGCTGGGTCCAGCCGCAGCCGCCGGGACGGCTCACCGGAAAGACCGTTGCCGTCGTCGGCTCCGGCCCGGCCGGCCTCGCGGCGGCCCAGCAGCTCACCCGCGCCGGTCACACCGTGGCGGTCTTCGAGCGAGACGACCGCATCGGCGGGCTGCTGCGCTACGGCATTCCCGATTTCAAGATGGAGAAGAAGCACCTCGAGGCCCGCCTGGCTCAGATGACCGCCGAGGGCACCCGCTTCCGTGCGGGCGTGAACATCGGCGTCGACCTCACCTGGGCCGACCTGCGCGCCCGCTACGACGCCGTCGTGATCGCCACCGGGGCCATGGTGCCACGCGACCTGCCCGTCGCCGGCCGTGACCTCCCCGGGGTGCACTTCGCCATGGAGTACCTGGTCCAGCAGAACAAGGTGGGCGCCGGCGACACCGTCGACCAGCAGATCACGGCTGAGGGCAAACACGTGGTTGTGCTCGGGGGCGGTGACACCGGAGCGGACTGCATCGGCACGGCACACCGCCAGCTCGCGGCATCCGTCACCAATCTCGCCATCGGACGTCAGCCCGGCACGGACCGCCCCGAGCACCAGCCGTGGCCCCTGTCGCCGACGCTGTTCGAGGTGTCCAGCGCCCACGAGGAGGGCGGCAGCCGCGAATTCCTGGTGTCGACGGTCGAGTTCCTGGCCAATGAGGCCGGCGAGGTGCGCGCCATCCGCGTGGCCGAAACCGAATTCCTGGACGGGCGCCGCGTGCCGAAGGCCGGAACCGAACGTGAGATTCCCGCGGATCTCGTGCTGCTGGCGCTGGGTTTCACAGGCCCGGAGTCCCGCGACCTCGCCGATCAGCTGCACATTCCGGTCGATGGTCGGAGTAATGTCGAACGTGACGACAATTACCAGACGAGCCATGAAGGCGTTTTCGTTGCCGGTGATGTCGGCCGCGGTCAGTCACTCATCGTCTGGGCGATCGCTGAAGGCCGGGCTGCTGCGGCAGCGGTCGACAAATTCCTCGAAGGCGAGACACAGTTGCCTGCTCCGGTCAAACCGACGGATCATGCCTTCGCAATCTGATTGGTCACTGATCCAGTGAGTCAATTCCAAGAGATCCACCACCCCGTGGTCTCCCGTTCCACAACAGAAATCATGCGCCCAAACAGCGCGGAAACCGGAGTTTTTTCAGAATGAGACGCGCCAAAATTGTCGCCACGCTCGGGCCGGCAGCATCCAGCTACGATCAAATTCGAGCCCTTATTGATGCCGGTGTAGATGTCTGCCGGATGAACCTGAGCCACGGGGACTACCAGGTGCACGAGGGCGTTTACGCCAACGTGCGCAAGGCAGCGAACGACTCCGGCCGCGCAGTCGCCGTCATGGTCGACCTGCAGGGGCCGAAGATCCGTCTCGGCAAGTTCGAAGGCGGCCCTTACGAACTGGCCGTCGGAGACATTTTTAAGATCACCACCGAGGATGTCGTCGGAACGCGCGACCTGTCCGGCACGACCTACAAGGGTCTGCCCCAGGACGTCAGGCCGGGCGACTTCCTCCTCATCGACGACGGCAAGGTCAAGGTCGAGGTCGTGGCCACGAACGACACCGTCGTCACCACCACGGTCATCGTCGCCGGCCCCGTCTCCAACAACAAGGGCATCAACCTGCCCGGAGTCGCCGTCAACGTGCCCGCCCTGTCCGAAAAGGACGAGGCGGACCTGCGCTGGGGCCTCCGCCTCGGAACGGACCTGATCGCGCTGTCGTTCGTCCGTGACGCCGCCGACATCACTCGCGTGCACGAGATCATGGAAGAAGAGGGCCGTCGTGTCCCCGTCATCGCCAAGATCGAGAAACCGCAGGCCGTGGAAAACCTCGAAGGCATCGTCGACGCCTTCGACGCCATCATGGTCGCCCGTGGCGACCTGGGCGTCGAACTGCCGCTCGAGGCCGTCCCGATCGTGCAGAAGCATGCCGTCGAACTGGCCCGCCGCATGGCGAAGCCGGTCATCGTGGCCACGCAGATGCTGGAATCGATGATCCACAGCCCGG
Source organism: Cryobacterium sp. TMT4-10 (assembly GCF_004403275.1). Lineage (NCBI taxonomy): Bacteria > Bacillati > Actinomycetota > Actinomycetes > Micrococcales > Microbacteriaceae > Cryobacterium > Cryobacterium sp. TMT4-10. Next base: position 13,713 of record NZ_SOGU01000090.1, on the reverse strand, counting down.
TCCCGACGCGGGCCGAAACGTCCGACGTCGCGAACGCCGTGCTCGACGGCGCTGACGCGGTCATGCTCAGTGGTGAGACCAGCGTCGGCGAATACCCCGTCGTGACGGTCCAGACGATGGCGCGCATTGTTGCGTCGACGGAGGACCACGGACTGGAGCGCATCGCCCCGCTGACGAACAAACCCCGCACCCAGGGTGGCGCGATCACCCTCGCAGCCATCGAGGTCGCCGAGTTCGTCGAAGCGAAGTTCCTGTGCATCTTCACGGAGTCCGGCGACTCGGCAAGGCGGATGTCGCGTCTGCGGTCGAAGATCCCGATGCTGGCCTTCACGCCCGAGCCCGGCATCCGCCGTCGCCTCGCGCTGACCTGGGGAATCCAGACCTACCTGGTGGACCGGGTCACGCACACGGACGCCATGTTCGGACAGGTGGACGACATCCTGCTCGGGCAGGGCCTGGCTCAGCTCGGTGACAAGGTCGTCGTCATCAGCGGATCCCCTCCCGGAATCGCCGGTTCCACGAACGACATCCGTGTGCACCGCGTCGGCGATGCCCACAATGAAGTTCACCCGGCGTACGCCAAGAGCTGACACCTCTCCTGGAAAGGCCCCGCACCCCGTGTCACACGGGGTGCGGGGCCTTTCTTGAGGATCCGGCGTCAGTGCTGCACGCCGGCGGGCACCATCAGGGCGCGCACGGCGGGGAGGGTCGTTCCCAGCGCCAGCGCGGCCGACACGGCGTGCGATTCCCGGCTCCGCCGGGTGAACGGGTCGAGGTCGGCCAGGCGGGCCGGATCGGACAGGTCCGCGATGCACGCGAGCTTCACCGTGAGCGCGATCGGGTCGGCCAGGATCTGCTGCAGGGAGATCCCGTCCGTGTCCTCGTCGATGTTGCCGAGGGCGCTGACGGCCATCAGAAGGCGGTTCGGCAGGAATGCGCGGAGGTCGCTGAGGGTGGCGACCGAGTTGACGAGGGTGTCGTGCAGCACGGCGACGAGCCTGTTGTCGTCGCTCGCGAGGGCATCCATCACGCGAAGCGGATGCTCGATGGCCAGCCGACCGAAATCGTCGCGGTGGCTGGAGTACGCGACGCGCGCGAAGTGGATGGCGTCGTCCAAAAGTGTTGTCACGGGGCATCCTCTGTTCGGGTCGAGTACGCGGTTCAACAGGTCTTTTCGTCGCTCCACCCTATTGCGGATGCCGCAGCCCAGACTGGGGGCAGACGTGGGCACCCGAATCTGATACTGAGCATTCCGCAGTTCGACTCGCCGATTTGAGTCGTCGCCCGCCGGAGTTCTGCACGCACCGCCTCACCGGGTGGACACCCCGTTCCCCTTCGGTGTCGCCCCGGTGAGACTGTGCGCGTGAACACTCCGAAAGGAGCGTGAATGGTTGGCTCCCCATGGCGACTGCGGGCCCTCCGACCCGGTAGCGTAGACATGTCCAACCGAGATTCACGTTATCACCTGTTAGACATGTCCAACGCCGATCCGGCGTCCCCCGAAGGGGGTTGCCGTGGCGCAGTGAGTGGGGAACACAGCCTGAGGTACGAAAAACGCACGGAGCGGGCGCGCGACCTGGTAGCCGCCCTCCACCTGCCGCATCCTTTGACGGCGGAGCTGCTCCACCGGCACATGGAGGGGCTCCGGGGGAAGACGATCGTCATCCGCCCCGCCAGCACGCGCCTGGTCGAGTCCGGCGTCTGCGGGCTCTGGATCGAGGTCGCCGGTGAGAATTTCGAACGTATCCATCACGCACCGACGGATTCGGAGGTTCACCGCCAGCAATTCATCAACCACGAATTCGGCCACATGATCCTCCGTCACGAGAAGGAACTTCTGCCGATCGAACGGGTCGCCCTGCTGGCGCCCCTCATCCCGCTGGACGCCATCGCCTATGCGCTGTCCCGGAGCAGCTTCACCGACGACCAAGAGGCCCTCGCGGAGGCGATCGGGGATCGGCTGGCGCTGATCATGCTGGAGGACGAGGCGGATGCCGCCAAGGGCCCCCAAACCGGATTCGGCAGGGTGCTGTGATGCAGACCGCCCTCCTCGCCGTTTCCGCGCTTCTGTGGGTCACCGCCGGCTTCTGCCTGCCCTCGGTCATTCGCGGTCGGCGGCGGACGTTGTTCTGGTTTCTGACCGCGTTCGCCACGACCATGTCCCTTCAGCCGCACGTCATCTACAACGCGGTGGACGCCCTACTCGGCGGCGTCAACGTGCCGTACTTCATCTTCCACGCCACGGCGATCGTGGCGATAACACTCCTCGCTGCGCTCGTGGGGGAGGCGGTATCCGGTGAACGACTGACCGAGCGACGCAAGCAGGTCAGCGCCGCGGCGGCCGCGGCGATCATCGCCGTCCAGGCCATTCTGTTTTTCGGCAGCGACTGGCACCTTGTCCGGGAGATCCACAAGTCGTTCCCGACGCGGTGGGACTTCGCCGCATACTCCGCCACGTCCTGGATCGCGATGGCCCTCTTCTCCATCTCGGTGGGGTACGCCTGCCTGTCGGACCTTCGACGCCAACGGCGCACGGTGACCCGCGTGTCGCTTGCGTTTGTGGCCTTCGGATGCTGGTGGGTTCTGGTCTACGCGCTGCTCAGCATGTTCGATGCAGCGGAACTGATCCTCCTCAAGGAGACCGCTTTCCAGGTCTGGTCGCGCCCGGTGTACCACCTCGCCCTCCTCACCGCGCCGATATCCCTGGCCGTCGGCCTGGGCCTTACCGCGACAGCGGACGCGATCCAATCCGCGCGCAAAAGCGTTCGGCACCGCGAGTTGCTGTGGCGAATCACGCCTCTCTGGGAACGTCTCCTGGCGGACTCGCCGGAGCTGAGCATCGAGCGCCGGCTCACCTGGCCGATGCTGCTCATCGTCAGGGATCCCCGTGCCCACCTGTATCGGCGCTACGTCGAAGTCCGCGACAGCCTGCTCCTCAACCCCGGTCAGGCCGTCTCCCCGGCCGAGCGGGCGCTGATCGATGACATCGAACGCCACGTCCGGGCGACGGCGACCCGCCGCCCGGTTAACCACCCCGAGGTTCTCGAAGGGAGCGGGCGATCGTGATCAACCCCGGAACATCCCACGGCTCGCTGAACCCGGCCGGCGAACCCGTCAGCCCGCAGCTCGAACTGGCCCGCAAACTGAACCTGCTGCTTGATGTCGTCGTCGCCGAGGGAAACACTCCCCATACGTACAAGCAGATCGCCGCGGGCCTGGAAGCGCGGGGCCTCTCGCTGTCGCGCGCCCGGTGGGCCTACATGATCACGGGGGACGGCCCACTGGTCACCGACGCCGACCTGCTCACCGGGATCGGCGAGTTCTTCCGCATCCCGCCCAAGTACCTGCTCGGGTCGGGCGACCTGCCGGAACGGGTCGACGCCCAACTGGTCTTTGTGAAGAGCCTGCGCGCCAAACGCGTCGTCAACTTCGCGGCCCGGGTGCTCGGGGATGTGTCACCGGAGACGCTTCGGTCGATCACGGCGCTGCTCGAGGAGGACATGTCCCGGGACGACGTCACGCTGCCCGGCGTGCGCGACTAGCAGGCGACGAGCGCCCGCCACGCGTCACTGACCGGGGGTTTCACTACGTGGTGTTGGTACCGGTGGTGGGACTCGAACCCACACGTCCTTTCGAACAAAGCATTTTGAGTGCTCCGCGTCTGCCATTCCGCCACACCGGCTCACAACACCTGGATCAGAATACCGTAGGCTTTCACCCGTGACCGACCAAGATTCCACCCCAGTACCTCCTCGGCGCGTTGTCGTTGCCGAGGATGAGTCCCTCATCCGCCTCGACATCGTCGAGATCCTCCGTGACGCCGGATTCGAGGTGGTCGGTGAAGCCGGCGACGGAGAAACCGCCGTCGCCCTGGCCACCGAGCTTCGGCCCGACCTCGTCATCATGGACGTCAAGATGCCTCACCTCGACGGCATCTCCGCGGCCGAGCGCATCACGAAGGCCCACATCGCGCCCGTCGTTCTGCTGACCGCGTTCAGCCAGAAGGAACTCGTGGAACGTGCGACGGAGGCCGGTGCGCTCGCCTATGTCGTCAAGCCGTTCACTCCGAACGACCTGCTGCCCGCGATCGAGATCGCCCTGTCCCGGTACAGCCAGATCATCACCCTCGAAGCCGAGGTCGCGGACCTGGTCGAGCGGTTCGAGACCCGCAAGCTCGTCGACCGCGCCAAGGGGCTCCTCAACGAGAAGATGGGGCTCACCGAGCCGGAATCGTTCCGTTGGATCCAGAAGGCGTCCATGGACCGCCGGCTCACCATGCACGACGTCGCCCAGGCGATCATCGAGCAGCTGAGCGCCAAGAAGTAGCACCAGTACCCGAAGCGAACGGAATCTCGGCCGGCCGAGCAGCCCCCTCTCGTGGGCTGCTCGGCCTTTCGCGTTCCTACTTCATTCCGGACCGGTCCTTGATCAGGTTCGTGATCCGGATGGTCGAGCAGCGGCGTCCCTGGTCGTCGGTCACCGCGATCTCGTGCGTCGTGAGCGTGCGGCCCAGGTGCACGGGCGTACACACTCCCGTGACGTAGCCGGAAGTCGCCGACCGGGTGTGCGTGGCGTTGATCTCGATCCCCACCGCCAGACGGTCCGGCCCTGCGTGCAGGTTGGCGGCCATCGATCCGAGCGATTCGCCCAGGACCACGTAGGCGCCCCCGTGCAGGAGCATGGCCGGCTGGGTGTTGCCCTCCACCGGCATCCGTGCGACGGCCCGGTCGATCGTGAACTCGACGAACTCGATGCCCATCTTCTCGGCCAGTGAGCCGGCTCCGCGCTGCTGGACCCACTCGAGTGCATCCGTGGTCTTCTGGATCATATTCACCTTCGGTCGCTGCACCTGCCCACGCCGGATGACGCTTGTAGGCTGTCTCTGTGTCAGATTCCGAAAAGCCTACCCTGATGATCATCGACGGCCATTCCCTGGCCTACCGGGCGTTCCACGCCCTCCCGGTGGACAGTTTCCAGACCCGCGACGGGCAGCACACGAACGCCATCCACGGCTTCCTGTCCATGCTGCTCAGCCTGCTGCGCACCGAGAACCCCACTCACATCGCCGTGGCCTTCGACATCTCGCGATACTCCTTCCGCACCCGCGAGTATGCGGAGTACAAGGGCACGCGGGCGAGCACGCCGAGCGAGTTCATCGGGCAGGTGCCGCTGCTGCAGGAGGCCCTGGCCGCGATGAACATCAAGACCCTGACCAAGGAAGACTACGAAGCCGACGACATCCTCGCGACGCTGTCCGTCCGCGGCTCCAGCGAGGGCTTCCACGTCCTCGTCGTCTCCGGCGACCGGGACACCATCCAGCTCGTCAACGAGAACGTGACCCTGCTCTACCCGGCCAGCCAGGGCGTATCGGCCCTCACCCGGTACGACCCGACCAGGGTGCGGGAGAAGTACGGGATCGAACCGGCCCAGTACCCGGATGTCGCCGCCCTCGTCGGCGAAACCAGCGATAACCTGATCGGCATCTCGAAGGTCGGCGAGAAGACCGCCGTGAAATGGCTGGGCCTCTACGGGAGCCTCGACGGCATCCTGGAGCACGCCGAGGAGATCAAGGGCGTCGTCGGCAACAACCTTCGGGAGCAGAAGGAAAACGCGATCCGCAACCGGCGCCTGAACCACCTCGTCACCGACCTGGACCTGCCGGTCGAACTGCCGGACCTTGCGCGATCCACCATCGACGAGCCCGCCGTGCGTGACGTGTTCGGACGGCTCGAATTCAGGACCCTGCTCGAGCGCGTGATCAAGCTCGAGGGGGCCGGCGGTCCCGGTGCTGCCGGCGAGGCCGTCGCGGCCGCGGCGCCGGCCCAGGAACTCGTCCCGGCCCCCCGGGCCCCGATCGCCCAGGACCTGCTGGACGAGGAACTGAGCGCCTGGATCGCTCGGGCCTCCGCCGCTTCCCCGCAGGGCCTCGGCCTGTGCGTCGAAGTGCAGGACGGCCTGGCGATCGGCTTCGGCCTCTCCGGCGGGGCCGAGACCGTCAACCTGCCGTGGCAGCCCGGCCGCGCGGACTACCTGGCGCTGGAGACCTGGCTGGCCAGCGATTCGCCCAAGATCATGCACGACGCCAAGCTCCAGATCAAGGCCCTGCGCCGCAGCGGCATCGACTTCACCGGTCTGGTCTTCGACACCCTGATCGCGGGCTGGCTGCTGCGGCCCGGGGGACCGGACAAGACCCTCGCCCACCTCGTCAGCCGGTACCTCGACGAAACGCTCCCGGTCAGCGACCCGAACCAGCTGGTGCCCGAGGAGACCGAGAACGGCGGAGTGCCGATGGAGGCCTGGTACACGTTCCGGGTCGCCGGAGCCATCGAGGCACTGCTCGACGACGGTTCGCGCAGCGTGCTCACCGCCATCGAGATGCCCACCCTGGTGGCCCTGGCCGACATGGAACTCGCCGGCGTGGCCGTGTCCCACGACCAGCTCTCCGCACTGTCCGCCCAGCTCGGGGAACGCGCGGCTGGGCTCGCAGCCGGCGCGTACGCCGAGATCGGCCGCGAGGTGAACCTCGGATCGCCCAAGCAGCTGCAGGAGGTGCTCTTCGAGCAGCTGGGAATGCCGAAGACCCGGGCGAACAAGACCGGGTTCTCCACGGATGCCGGGGCCCTCGCCGACCTGCAGGCCAGCAACCCGCATCCGTTCCTGGACATGCTGCTCAAGCATCGGGACGCCACGAAGCTGCGCCAGATCGTGGAGAGCCTGGACAAGGCCATCGACACCACCGGTCGGATCCACACCACCTACGTGCAGATCGGCACCACCACCGGCCGGATCTCCTCGACCGACCCGAACCTGCAGAATATCCCGGTGCGCACCGAGGAAGGCCGTCGCATCCGCGCGGCCTTCCAAGCCGGCGAGGGGGCGGAGTGCCTCCTGACCGCGGACTACTCACAGATCGAAATGCGGATCATGGCGCACCTCTCCGGGGACCCGGGGTTGATCGAGGCGTTCAACGCGGGCGAGGACCTGCACCGGTTCGTGGGCGCGAGCGTGTTCGGGGTAGCCCCGGAGGACGTCACGAACGAGATGCGCTCCAAGGTCAAGGCCATGTCCTACGGACTCGCCTACGGGCTGAGCGCGTTCGGCCTGTCCCGGCAGTTGCGCATCGACACGAAGGAAGCCAAACAGCTCATCACGGACTACTTCGCCCGCTTCGGCGCCGTGCGCGACTACCTGCGCAACGTGGTGGAGCAGGCCAAGGTCGACGGGTATACCGCGACCATCTTCGGGCGGCGCCGTCCGTTCCCCGAGCTGCACAGCACCAACCGGGCACTGCGCGAGAACGCGGAACGCGCCGCCCTCAATGCCCCGATCCAGGGGTCTGCCGCCGACATCATGAAGATCGCGATGAACGGCATCAAGGAGGACCTGCTGGAGGGCGGTCTGGAATCCCGCATGCTTCTGCAGGTGCACGACGAACTGATCTTCGATGTGGCGCCCGGCGAATGGGACGCGCTTCGCCTGGTCGTGACGCACCAAATGGAGACGGCGGCCGACCTGCTCGTGCCGCTCGAGGTGCAGGTAGGACGCGGCGACAACTGGGACGCGGCCGCGCACTAATGACCGTGGGCCGGGGGATTCCCCGGCGCACGGTGTTCTAGGCTCGGTTCATGACAACCGACAACCAGCGCATTTCCGCGCGCACTCCGACGGCGATCGACACGATCGCCGAGGACTGGGTGGACACCGTCGTCGAACTCGACCCGACGGTCGGCACCTACATCGGCCGCGCGGAGGCGAACGGCCGTTTCGGCGATTATTCCCCGGCCGGCCTCGAGCGCCGCGAGGCCGAGGCTCGGGCCGTCATCGCCCGCCTCGATGCGGCCATCCCGGTCGACGACGTCGACCTCGTCACGCGCGCGGACCTGCGCAGTGACCTGGCCCTCGACGTGGAGAGCGCCGAGGCAGGGCTGCCGCTGCGGGATCTGAACGTGATCGCTTCGCCTGCCCAGGGCATCCGTGAGGTCTTCGACCTCATGCCCACCGGCACCGTCGCCGACTGGGACAACGTGTCCGCGCGCCTTCGCGCCGTGCCCGCGGCGATCGACGGTTACATCGAGACCCTGCGCCTCGGTATCGAGCGGGGCAGCATGCCCGCCCGGCGGCAGGTGCGGGAGGTCATCCTGCAGGCCCGGCACCACGCCGCGAACGACGGCTTCTTCGCCCAGTTCGTAGCGGAGGCCACCCTCGACCAGGGCCACCTGCCGGCGTCGCTCGCCAAGGACCTCGCGACGCGGGCGCGAACCGCCGCCGCAGCCTACGGAACCCTGGCCGACTTCCTCGGCCGCGAACTCGAGGGTGCCGCGCCCGAGCGCGACGCCATCGGCCGGGAGCTCTATGCCCTGCAGTCACGGCGCTTCCTGGGTGCTTCGATCGACCTCGATGAGACGTACGAGTGGGGGGTGGAAGAACTGGCCCGCATGGTCGCCGAGCAGGAGAGCGTCGCCGACCAGATGCTTCCCGGGGCGAGCGTCCAGGAAGCCATCGCGTTGCTCGACACGGATCCCAGCCGCAAGCTGCACGGCACCGACGCCCTGCAGAAGTGGATGCAGGAGACCAGCGACCGCGCCGTCGCCGAACTCTCGGAGACCCAGTTCGACATCCCGAACGAGATCAGGCGCCTCGAATGCATGATCGCTCCCACCCAGGAAGGCGGCATCTACTACACCGGGCCAACGGACGACTTCTCCCGGCCGGGCCGGATGTGGTGGTCCGTTCCGGTCGGCGTCACCGAGTTCGACACCTGGCGCGAACTCACCACCGTCTACCATGAGGGCGTTCCGGGACACCACCTGCAAATCGGCCAGGCCGTCTACAACCGGGCGAAGCTGAACACCTGGCGCCGCCAGATGGCCGGCACCTCGGGCCACGCGGAAGGTTGGGCGCTTTACGCCGAACGCCTGATGGAACAGCTGGGCTACCTGGACGACCCGGGGGACCGGCTCGGCATGCTGGATGGGCAGCGGATGCGCGCCGCCCGGGTCGTGCTGGACATCGGCGTGCACCTCGAGAAGCAACGGCCGGACGGCTCCGGCCCCTGGACCGCGGACTACGCCTTCGATTTCCTGGGCCAGAACGTCAACATGAACGCGGGTTTCGTCAAATTCGAGGTCAACCGGTACCTGGGCTGGCCCGGGCAGGCGCCCTCGTACAAGGTGGGCCAGCGCATCTGGGAGGAGTTGCGGGACACCTACGCTGCGCGGGAGGGCGATGCGTTCTCGATCAAGGAGTTCCACCGCAAGGCGCTGGACCTGGGCGGGGTCGGACTGGACACCCTCCGGGCCGCCATGCTCGGCACTCTTCCGGGTGGATCGCGGTAGATTCAGGGCAGGCTCGGCGGTTGCCGGGCGCTCCCGCAAACCGCTAAGCTTGACTGTCACGTTTGTGACGAAATATCCGCTGCCATGCGCGGAGTACCGCAACGAACTCTTTCTGCGTATGGCCCGACTTATGTCCATCCTGGAGCAACTACTACATGACAAACGCAACGACCGAACGGGCACCCAAGCAGGTCGCCATCAACGACATCGGATCTGCTGAAGACTTTCTTGCCGCGGTCGAAAAGACTCTGAAATTCTTCAACGACGGAGACCTCATCGAGGGCACCGTTGTGAAGATCGACCGCGACGAGGTTCTCCTCGACGTGGGCTACAAGACCGAGGGTGTCATCCCCTCCCGCGAACTCTCCATCAAGCACGACGTTGACCCCTCCGAGGTCGTCAAGGTCGGCGACCTGGTTGAGGCCCTCGTTCTTCAGAAGGAAGACAAAGAAGGCCGTCTCATCCTGTCGAAGAAGCGCGCTCAGTACGAGCGTGCATGGGGCGACGTCGAGAAGATCAAGGAATCCGATGGCGTTGTCACCGGTTCGGTCATCGAGGTTGTCAAGGGTGGCCTCATCGTGGACATCGGTCTCCGTGGCTTCCTTCCGGCCTCGCTCATCGAGCTGCGCCGCGTTCGCGACCTGACCCCGTACCTGGGCCAGGAGATCGAGGCCAAGATCCTCGAACTCGACAAGAACCGCAACAACGTTGTGCTGTCTCGTCGTGCCCTGCTCGAGCAGACGCAGTCCGAGAGCCGCACCACGTTCCTCAACAACCTCCAGAAGGGACAGGTCCGCAAGGGCGTCGTCTCGTCAATCGTCAACTTCGGTGCGTTCGTTGACCTGGGTGGCGTTGACGGTCTGGTTCACGTCTCCGAACTCAGCTGGAAGCACATCGAGCACGCCAGCGAGGTCGTCGAGGTTGGCCAGGAAGTCACCGTCGAGATCCTCGAGGTCGACCTCGAGCGCGAGCGCGTGTCGCTGTCCCTCAAGGCCACGCAGGAAGACCCGTGGCAGGTCTTCGCCCGCACCCACGCCATCGGTCAGGTTGCACCGGGTAAGGTCACCAAGCTCGTTCCGTTCGGCGCGTTCGTTCGCGTTGCCGAGGGCATCGAGGGACTCGTCCACATCTCCGAGCTCTCCGGCAAGCACGTCGAGCTCGCCGAGCAGGTCGTTTCGGTCGGCGACGAGGTCTTCGTCAAGGTTATCGACATCGACCTCGAGCGTCGCCGCATCTCGCTGAGCCTCAAGCAGGCCAACGAGGGTGTCGACCCCGAGGGCACCGAGTTCGACCCGGCGCTCTACGGAATGCTCACCGAGTACGACGACCAGGGCAACTACAAGTACCCCGAGGGCTTCGACCCGGAGACCAACGAGTGGCGCGAGGGCTTCGAAACCCAGCGCGAGAAGTGGGAGCAGGACTACGCTGCAGCCCAGGCTCGCTGGGAAGCACACAAGAAGCAGGTCGCTTCCGCGAACGACGAGATCACCGCCGTCGGCGATGTCCCGTCCGCCGCAGGCTCCTCCTTCTCGAGCGAGACGGCCGGCGCCGGCACGCTCGCGGACGATGAGGCCCTCGCAGCACTGCGCGAGAAGCTCTCCAGCTCCAACTAGTCACACCGCACGACCAACAGGCCGGTCCCCTTTGGGGGCCGGCCTGTTGGCTGTTAACGCCTGCCTACTGATTCATCTCCTCGCACGTCGGCCTTCCTCCACAATGCGGGTCTGATCCTGTTGTGCACAGGGCACGCGCTGGCGGGCGGATTCAACGGGCACTGTCAGTGGGTGCCCGTAACGTGACTCGCATGAAGCCCTCGTTCATCGAACAGCAGGAGACACGCGGTGAGTACTTCGACGCCATCCGCGAGGCCCACGGCAATCTCGCCCAGGACGCTGCCGCACTGGCAGACCTCATCGACGAGGCCCACCGCTATGCGACGGCGACTGCGGATGCCGCGCCTCGGGTACCAGGGTCCCGGTGGGACGCCGACACGGTCGCCGAGCGGGAGTTCGTGAGTGAGCTCGCCTGCACGATCCGGATCCCGCAACGGTCGGCCGAGACCCTTCTCGCCGAGAGCGCGTGCCTCACCGGTGAGCTGCCGCGAACGATGGCCGCGCTCCGGGCGGGCCAGATCAGCTACCAGCACGCGCAGGTGCTGATGGGGCAGGCCTGGTCCCTGCCGGATGAGACCAAGGCCGCGTTCGAGGAGGGCCTGCTGAAGTCCGCGGCGAACCTGACCGCGTCGAAACTCAAGCACAAAGCACGGACGCTACGGGAGCGGCTGCACCCGGAGACGATCCGGGCCCGGCACCAGGCATCCGTGTCGGAACGCAACGTGTTCTTCGAGCCCGAGGCCGACGGGATGGCGTCGCTGCACTGGTACGACTCCGCGGAGAAGGTGCAGGCCGCGTACGACCGCATCACCGTGCTGGGCCTGAGCCTGCTGGGACCGGACGAAGACCGCACCCTCGGCCGGCTCAGGGCCGACGTGTTCAAGGACCTCATCCTCAACGGGCTGACACCTTCAGGGCTCGGCACGGTCATCCAACCCAAACCGTCGCCAAAGCCGCAATCGGCTCAGCTATTCGTCGTCTGAAACCTCATCGTTGGCCGTCATGTCTATCCAGTCGATTGCCTCTTCTGACAGGGAGAATCCCTCCGGCACGGCGTCCCCAACCCAGGGGGTGTCTGCAGTGGGTTCCCCTGCCACAGCCGTAATCTGATCCAGAACGTCTGGCGGCACGACGTCACCGTTATTGTTGATCAGCCATTGCTGGGTTGTCCAGTCCAGTAGTGGCCACCAGTCCTGAATGCGCATGGCGTTATTCTGACACTCTTCTTTGGATCCCGAGCCAATGAGCAGAACCAATTATCGGACCGCGATTGAGCAGGAACCAGCCCGCGTACCCGCAGGCCGAACTCCATTCAAACTCGCGTCGTTCTGCTGCGGTTCAGCGCGACTCCTCGCGAGTGCGCCGGTAGCGCTCGTAGATCACACGCGAGCCGAACGTCCTGGTCTCGACCAGGTCCAGCCGAATGTTCTTGGTCATCGGCGGCAGGAAGGGCGTGCCGCCACCGACGACGACCGGATGACGGAACATTGACAGCTCGTCGACGAGATCGAGTTCGACCGCCGCCGCGGCCAGGCCAGCACCGCCAATCCCGACGTCCTTCCTGGTCGCGCCGACCGCGACAGCGACCTCCTCGCCCACCGACGCCTCGGCAAGCCGGGCATTGCCAAAAACGCTTTCCAGCGTGCGGCTGAAGACGACCTTCGGGAGAGCATTCCAGACGTCGGCGAACGCGGCACCGAGCTCGTCGTCGCGCATAGACGCATCCGTCTCCCACGGCAACATGGTCTCGTACAGCTTGCGGCCGCACAAAAAACCACCGAGCTCACGGGTCTGCGCAATGTGGAAACGAAACTGCTCCTCGCTCGGAACCGACCACCCGAACGCGCCGTCACGGTCGGCGATAAAACCGTCCACAGAGACGCCCATCGAGTAGATCAGCACGGGGTCACGCTCCTCGCACCGGAACGACGGACCATGATCGCGAGGACGTTCACCAAAGAAAATGACATCCGGCTCCCTTTTTCTGATCGCCAGTCTGCCCCCGGTGGCAAGCCAAGGCGAGAGAACGACTGAACGTCGTGGGCGGTCCAAGCCTCGTCCGCCATCGAAGCTGCGTCGAAGACGCCCAAGCCGAACCCTCAGCGGGAGATGGTTTGCATCAGGGCGTCCAGTGTCAGGAATGCGTTGTCGGAGGTCTTGGGGATTGAACGAAATGCGCCTGATCGGTCTGTGTCCGCTCCGGTCCCGGTGAGATACCGGTCAATGTCGTTGGGGGAGGCAAAGTTGAACGGCTTCAAATGCAATGCGGTGAGCGGTGCGTTGATCTGGAAGGCGATCTTGGGAGCATCCTCGGGATGAAGATCGAGCGCCGCTTCCAAGGTCACGTCCCACTGAGTGGTGGAATTTCTCAACACCATGCAGGTCAGTGGTTTTAGTCTAGGCGGTGGCGAGTTCGGGGAGGATCGCCGCCTCGTCGAGGACCTCGATGGGGTTGTTCATGACGGCCAGCTCGAGCATCGAGGCCTCGGAGAAGTAGCGTCTTTCGCCAGCTTCCCACTCGTCGTGCTGCTCGATCAACACCGACCCGGCCAGGCGCAGCAGGGCCGCGGCGTTGGGGAAGACGCCGACGACGTCGGTGCGGCGTTTGATCTCCTTGTTCACCCGTTCGAGCGGGTTCGTGGACCAGATCTGGCGCCAGTGCCGCCTTGGGAAGCCGGCGAAGGCGAGGAGGTCGGGTTGCGCGTCGACGAGCATCGCCGCGACCTTCGGGTGCGAGCGGTCCAGCATCGTGGTCACCTCGCGGA